>NZ_JBNNWE010000031.1:0-58935 GCF_050280905.1 Pseudomonas sp. NPDC086278 | reverse complement strand
CCGAAAAACGCGATTCTAACAGACGATCAGCGCAAATCTGAGCCTCTGTGCATCGCTTGTCTCTATAAATAGGCGCATTCTTGGGTGGGTCTGGCCGACCATTTCGCGGAACGAGCGCGGACGCCATTTACGTGCAAGAACCTGATAACTCATCGAAAACCGTCGCCACGAAGGAACACAAGCGGCTAATGCTAGCGGAGCAAGGGCAAAATTGCATCCGGTGTGCTCGTCTAATCTGGCTAAGCTGCACGTTGGGGGGCTTTTTATCGGCTCAGGTTTGAGACGTACCGGAGCGTTTATGCGTTGTGCCTTGGGGGCATTGCTGTTGATCAGCCTGAACGTCGCCGCCGCTGCGACGCCGTTGCGCTTTGTGGTGCCCGACAGTTGGGCAATGCCGATGGTGCAGCTGGAACACGGGCGCCTGACGCAGGGCATTTTATATGACGTGATGCTCAGCCTCGCGACGCAGGTCGGCGTGCCTGCGGAATTCCATGTGCTGCCCCGCGCGCGGGTGCAAGGCGCGATGGAACACGGCGACGTCGATGTCCGCTGTTATGCCGCGCAGTCCTGGCTGCCGAATCAGTCCGGCGATTACATCTGGAGCATTCCGCTGTGGTTTCAGCGTGATGTGTTGATCAGCCAGCAAGACCCGCCCGCCTCGGTGGTCCCCGCCAGCTTGTCGCGACAAAGCATCGGCACGGTCCTCGGCTACAGCTATCCGACGTTGCAGCCGCTGTTCGATGCCGACCGGCTGCACCGCGAAGACGCGCGTAATCAGGAACAGGTACTGGAGAAACTCACTGCCGCACGCTATCGCTATGCCGTGAGCAATCAATGGACGCTGGACTGGTTCAATCAGCGTCTGTTGCCCGACCGCCAGCTCAAAGCCGTCGCCGTGCTACAGGAGCAAAGCGTCGGCTGCTATGTGCGTAACGATCCGAAAGTGCCGGTGCAGCGTATTTTGCGCACGCTGTTGCGGATGAAAATGTCCGGTGAAATCGACGACATCATCCGCCTTTACATCGGCGGCGAGCCGTCCAGCGCACAAATCACCCAGCCTTAGCCCGCTTCATCGAACACCTGCCATTGCGACGGCGCGACATACCCCGCGACCCAACGCGGCACGTCAGCCGGCGGCATCGGCGGTGCGATGAAATAGCCTTGGGCGACCTCGCAACCCAGCTGCAACAGCAACTCCCCGTGTTCGACACTTTCCAGCCCTTCGGCAATCACTTCCCGACCAAATGCCCGGGCCAGGCCGATCACCGCCGTGGTCAGCGCCAGGTCATCGCGGTCATGCAAAATGTCGCGCACGAAGGATCGATCGATCTTGATGGTTTGGGTGCGCAGGCGCTTGAGGTAGCTCAGGGACGAATAACCCGTGCCAAAGTCGCCCAGTGAAAATTGCACACCGAGGGCCTGACAGGCCTGCAAGCAGTCGCTGACGTGCTGGATATTCTCGACGGCCACCGATTCGACGATCTCGAGGTCGAGCATCTGCGGCGCCACCTGCGAATGCCGGGCAAGCACCTGACTGAGCCGATCGACAAAATCCGCCCGCTGAAAATGCCGGGCCGCAATATTGATGCTCACTGGCCAGCACTGCCCTTCCCTTTGCCAGCGACCCAACTGCGAGAGCACCTGATCCATGACCCATTCACCGATATCGATGATGAGGTCGGTTTCCTCGACCGGCGACAGAAACTCCCGTGCGGACACCATGCCGTTTTCCGGATGCTCCCAGCGCAACAGCGCTTCAAAACCCACGACCTCGCCACGGCGCATGTGCACTTTGGGCTGAAAATGCAGGCACAACTCACCCATGGCCAATGCCTGGCGGACCCGCGCAACGGTCTGGTGAGTGGCTTTGAGCGCCTGATCGCGCGACACGTCGAACACATAAAAGCGATTACGCCCACTCTGCTTGGCGACGTACATCGCCTGATCGGCATGACGCAGCAGGGTTTCGGCATCTTCGTTATCGAGGGGAAACAAGGTGACGCCGATGCTGGCGAATATCTTGAGGTCTTTGCCGTTGAGCGAGTACGGCGCCGACAGCGCGCCGAGCACCCGATTCAGCGCTGCGCGCAACTCCGGCAAGTCTTTTACGTAACGCAGCACCAGCACAAACTCGTCACCGGCCAGGCGCGCGACCACGTCCTCGCCGCGGACGATACCCCTCAAGCGCTTGGCGACTTCCACCAGCAACTGATCGCCACTGGCATGACCATAACCGTCGTTGACGGCTTTGAAGCCGTCGAGGTCGAGCATGCACACCGCGAGCGGGATGTTTTCCTTTCGGGAAAACGTCAGCGCCTGATCCAGCAAATCCGAGAGAAACGTGCGGTTGGGCAGGCCGGTCAGCACGTCATGCCCGACGCGCCATTGCAGAGAGTGCAGTTGCTGGCGTTTTTCGCTGATGTCGAAACGAATCGACAGGTAGCGGTCAATCCGCCCAGTCAGCTCATCAATCACCGGCACCATGGTGCTGTCGACCCAATACAGGCTGCCATCTTTGGCCCGGTTGCAGATATCGCCCTTCCAGACATTGCCCAGCGCGATGGTGCGCCACATCGTCGCGAAGAAATCGGCGCAATGCTGGCCGGAGTTGAGCAGGCGATGGTTCTGGCCGATCAGCTCTTCACGGCTGTAGCCGGACACGGCGCAGAACTGGTCGTTGACGTAGGTGATCCGGCCGCTCAGGTCGGTCTCGGAAAAAATCGCGGCGGCATCCACGGCCCTGCGGTACTTCTCTTCCATGAATCAGCTCGCTGTTGCTAGCAGTGGTACCGATGAAAATGTTGAGACTGGATCCAACCGTCGGATCCTACCGCAAACTGCCGTGATCCGTCTCCACACGCAAATAACGGAAACGACAAAACACCGCCAGGGATCACACCCATGACAGAGCAATAGACAGTTTTTTGATTGATGACGCGAGAGAACACTCGCGGGGCGTTATGGAGGCAACCCCACCAGCCACACCCCGGCACACAATGTTCCCGCTGTGGCTGCTTCCTTCCGGATCTGACCAGGTTCACGGGTAATCGTTGCGGGGGGACCGATGGGGTCGGGGTTTCAGGCCCTTGGGGGTGCAATATTTCTTCCGTTCTAACTCGCTGCACGGGCAGTCAAAAAATGGGGTGTAGTCAGCACTGTACAACTTCGCTGTACAACACAGGTGTACAACATGGCCTACATAACCCGCCGTGGACCCGTCTATTACCTGAATATCAGGCTACCCAAGCATCTCTTCCCGAGGTGTCACACATTGCGTTTGAGCCTGAACATTCGACATCGTCAACACGCACTCTTCCTGGCGACTTCACTCGCCCAGCAAGTGCACATTCACCTGTACGAACACCCCATGGCAGACCTTCAGACACTGCGTAGGCTGTGTTCAGAGTGGCGGGGGGCTGCCCCCTCACCAACAACCCAACCAGCCGCACGGAAGCCTACAACCGACACAGTGATGCGGAATAGTGACGGCCCTACCCTCGCCACCTTGTCCAAACTCTATATAGAAGAAGGAAAACGCGGTGGTACATGGCGGGAGGTCAGTACCTTCGAGGTGGAACGTGCCCTGCGTGATCTGTTCGAACTGATGGGTGACATGCCCATTGAAGCATTCGACGTACAGCAAGCCCGACTGCTGAAAGATCGTCTGAGTCGGTGTCCGCAATACTTCGGCCTTCGACCTGAATATGAGGGTAAGACACTAAAGCAGGTCGTTCAGTCAGGCGCCACTTACAAGACCATCACCGCTGTTACCGTGAACAATCGCTTACGCAAGCTCTCTGCCTTCCTGAACTGGTGCAAGTCGAACGGATACGTCGCGGACAATCCGCTGCTGGGGCTCAAGGTCATGACCGGTTCAGCCAAAGAAGCAAGGCTTTCATTTGAACAGCATGACCTGACAACCCTTCTCAATCTGGATGTGCTCAAGGCTGAGGCTCGCAAGTATCCATGGCGGTACTGGCTACCCGTGCTTGGAAGATTCACAGGCGCACGTCTGGAAGAGCTTTGCCAGTTGCACGTTACAGACTTCATCAAGTTGCAAGGAATCGACTGTATACGGATCGACGATGGTCACGAATCTCAAAAACTGAAGAACAGTAGCAGTCGTCGGACGCTACCAATTCATCCTGCCCTGATTCAACTGGGCCTGCTCGAATATGTGAAAACGCAACGTACTCAAAACTCAGACCGCTTATTCCCAGAGCTGGAACCTGTTCGAGGGAAGCTCGGTCACGCGCCATCGAAGTGGTTTAGCCGATACCGGATTAAAATGGGGATTACCGATCCCAAAAAAACCTTTCACAGTTTCCGTCATACCCTGATCGACGACCTACGTGATGCAGGGATTCAAGATTCTTTGGTCAAACGGCTCGTCGGACACGAAGACAGCAGCGTCACCTTCGGCGTCTACGGAAGCAGAGTGCCAATCCAAGCAATGTTACAAGCACTTACGCATATACGATAGAAAAGTCGCGAGCAACACAGTCGTACAAAATTTGCACGACTGTGGCTCTGGTGCAGATTACGCCATTCACGACACGTAACGTCGTACGCGAAACCACGGATAAACATTTTTTAAGGCTACCAAAAAACCATTCCGCTACTGCAAACCAACCGCTAAACCATTTATATCATTCGCTTCGCAAACTGTATCAATCATTAAAACGAAAATTCTACACAAACGCCATTAAGCTGAATTTGCACAACCAGTGCGACTGATCCAAGTTTCTTCTACCCAATGTTTAACATCACCAAAAACAGTAGTAAGGTAGCTTCAACGAACCAGCAGCAACCCATCGAGACGATTCAAACCATCTACTTGCGCAGTCTGCCGGCTCGAATACCAAACATAAACTTCTGGAATACAATGATGAACAAGAAAATTATCTATACCACAATCGCAATGCCCGGCGCTGGTAAAACCAAAGCAGCTTTGGCGGCAATCCCCGGAATGCTCAGCCTGGGGAAAAAAATCCTTTACGTATCACCGACCCTCGCACTTGCAGACCAAGTATTTGATGACGCCATTAAAATCAGTGAATTCATCCGCCCAATGAAAATTGATTCGCGAAACGGTGGTTCTGCGGAAGCAACCCTGAACAAAATGTTGAATCCAAAAGAACACGTTTATTTCATCATTTGCCAACATGCGACCTTCCAAAAATGCTCCACCATGCATCTTGGAAGCTGGACCGTTATCATCGATGAACTGCCTATGCCTATCAACCTGAGGCACTCCACCTTCGATAAAACACAACTCAAGCGGCTCGATCTCATCGAAAATATTGGTGACCGAATGAAGATCAAGCGAAACATGCAAGAACTTTTGAAAGCAGAAGTTAACACGTTTCACAAAGCTCGACTGGGGAACAATAACAACATCGACAGCACCCTTGCCGCGCCCACACAAGATATCTACAAAGCCATTTTAAACAAACACTCCGTTTTTGCCGACGTAGACAAAAGTAATACCAGTGATGATGACCATTCAAAACAAAAAACCGTAATTCGCATCATCGAAGAATATGGATTTTTTGAACGTTTTCATGCAGCGAGGGAAGTACACCTTTTATCAGCCACTTTGAAAGGCTCACTGTTTGACTGGTTTGCGAGGGCGAATGGATTTATCTATGGTAAGTCTTACTTCGCCCCAAACGACACTAAAAACAATAAAAATGTAACCATCTACCCAATGCTGTCCGACGACAACTATTGCTCTCGTGGGGTTTTGGACTCCGTGGATGCGGCCTCTAATGAAGGCCACAAAGTCTTACAGTCAATTACAAAGTTGATCGACGGCCACTTGGAACCTCAGGAAAAATGCCTGATGTTTGCATACGACTGGGGCCAACACTCACACAGTATCAAATTTAGACAGTGTAAAATTGATAGCCGGGGTCTTAATAATTTGGCAGATACGCACTGCGCATTTACTGCATTTCATGGAAATCCAAACCCGATTGCGCGCAGATCACTGGAATTCATCGCAAAAAAATATAATAGCTCAACCGAAGACCTGGAAAAGGCATGGAAATTTACACACAAATTTGAAATGACATTGCAGAACGTATTCCGCACGTCATTGCGAAATAACAAAACTGACAAGCCAGTGAAACTGTTTGTTCAAGACAGCGAAACTGCTCGGTTCTTGCAAGGTTGCTATCTTCACAACGCGAATATCGATGTAAGCCTGGCAAAAACCTATAAGGAGAAGCAAAAGCCGGGGCCAAAACCGGATCCTGCAAAAGAAAGAGCCATTACCATGCTCAAGGCAGGTATGAAACAAGTACATGTAGCAAGGGAAACTAAGCTGTGTACGATGACCATCTGTAATTATGCAAAAGCCCTTAGGGTTATTGCTACAGCAGAATCTCATTCCAACACCACACACAATCTTGAACAGTGGATGTAAATCAGAACCTTCGACACTCAAAAGTAAACAGTTTCCTTAAGAACTATAAGGTATCCGTTTACACGAAACGTTCTCCACCGAAGGTGGTCCCGAAGCTCAGCGAGGGATGACAACAGAGTATGGAGCATCCAAGGACTAGAATAATTTAAATCATATGCTCGCCTATCGGCTTCGCATGACTGCGTCAATTATTTTTTTGGACTGTGACCATACTCGCTTTTAACCGTTTAACTCAATACAATCGACTAAAAAGCCCCACGCAATATCGCACATCGAAATGACATACTCGCCTATCGGCTTCGCATGAACTCCGTTATTTTATTCAATTTGATTGCATATATTACGACTGAACCTGCTTCACAACCGTATACGACACGTCATCGGCATATACGGTTCAACGACGCTAGCGTTTTAGGTCTAGTATACAAGCACCCAGCCGCATCGTCCGGTTCATGGCAAGGCTGACATGGACATGAATAGTTCGTCGCTGTGCAGCCATTCCAGAGGCTTCCAGGCACAATAAAACTCGGGAGCACCGGTGTCTTAACCAACACCGTGCGAGTGATTGAATCGTTACCGAAAAATTATAATCATAATTCCAAGTCATCCGGTGTAAATGACATCTTGAATGAACGGTAATTTTCTATATCACTTGATTTCATTCTCTGTATTTCCGGTAATCTTCCAATATTTTTGATCGTTGCGACAACCGACCGATCATAAGGAACATCGCCACTCGATTTCTCGACGTCTGCCGAAGTAATTGTTCCATTAGCAGTCATTCCAATTTTCAATGTCACCGACATATTTTGCCGTGTGGATGGTGGACGAGCCCAGCCTTCGGAGGCTCTGGCCCTGATCACTTCATCAAAAACAACGCCGGGATCAATCTCGTTTATTAGTTCAGGACTGAATTTTGATGCTGCAACGGCTGGCGGGAAAGCCAAGCAGTTGGTTAGGTATGTACCCAGACCAAATTCGACACGACGACACTGAAAGTAAAATTCTTGATTTGCATCAAAGTTCGAAGCGAATTCCATGGCGGTTTGGATTCCGCCTATTTCCGGCTTGCTGCCAAGCTTCCACGGCCACGCTTGATAATTGTCTAAAAGCACTGTCACAGCGGTGCTTTTACCCTGATCAACGATAAAATAAGTACCGCGACCATCCACTACTACCTTGCTGATTCGCCCATGATAGACGCCCGGCTGGCTGAATTTAATTTGGGCTCTAGCCTGATTGGACTGCCATTCTTGGTTGATTTGCTTGGTGTCCATCGCCTGATTGAAATGCCAGCCCGTGGTGTCCAGCATCTCGTGCATGCGAGTGTTGAACTGACCCCATGCACCAGAGTCAAGCTCGGCAGCGTTGGCTATAGACGTGATGGACGAAAGAAGTACGATCAACGGCAGCTTCATTCAAAAAATCCCGTTTCAGTTTTTGCCATGATTTCCTGAACTCAATTGGTGTCATTGCTGACGCGGGTCTGGTGTCGCAGACGCCGGACTGTGGATGGAATGCTTGATAAGAACGTGATGACAGACACTATCAAAATCACTGAGCCCACAAGAACGCCAACACCAATGGCTTGGCGGATGCTCCAAACGTATCCGAGTTCCATTGCCAAGATGCCCGCCAGACTGGCTAACGGCATGCTGAGCGTTGCGAAGAACATTGCAGCGTAAAGCTTCATACCCATTTCCTTGGCCGTTGCGCCGCCCAACATTAGGTTAGTCGTCATGCGCATCGACAAGATATCTGAAATTCAGATATCCGAAAACCAGATATAGGTTGTAAGGCTGCTCAAGACTGGACAGCCCATGCCAAAAGCAATCTATCGCACCGAATATGATGTGTTCCAAGCGTTGCTGAAAGCCCGACGAATCAATGCAGGGTTAACGCAACTAGAATGCTCAAGAGCTTTGGGGCGGCCACAGTCCTTCATAAGCGATGTCGAACGGGGCACGCGACGGCTGGACATTATTCAAATTCACGACCTTTGCAAGGTCTTGGGGTGCGATCTTGTAGAGCTGATTCAAGATTTTGTTGGCGGCATTGAATCGGCAAGATGATCGAAAACTAACCATCAAGGAAGATTTTCATGTCAGCCGATAACGAAGCTGTAGCCAGCGCCCTTGAACTGCTGCTAATCAACCAAAATGGTATAGGTGCCGCCGTCGAAGAACTTGCCAAATGGGTAGCGGAACGAGGTTCAGTAGATGTTGCAGATAACGCAGTCACGGCTCTACAAGTGCTCGATTTAAACGCCGAAGGGATAGCCAGTGTTATCAGATGCTTCGTCAAGAATGATTTTCAAGAAGCAATCACCAATTGATATCCTTGTAGCTACTGATAGAATCCCCGGCGCTCGCTCACACCTTCAGTTTAATCGTTGTGCAGGATGACAGTCCTTTGGTGTGGGTGGGCCTTCAGCTTACTCTCCAGCCAGAAACTCAGATGTTTACGAAGGTATCGATTTTCCTGCGGCGGAGCCTGGGACTGGAAATATCACCGTTATGGTTTCGCTGTGTCCCACTGACATTCTTTTAACCGGTCTACATCGGTGCCGCTGCCCTTGCTCATATCAATCTTGCCCTCCGCATCTAGGTAGATGTCGGTGTTGGGCCACTTCGGTGTGATGCTGATGCAATGCCAGCGGCCTTTCTCGGTGTGCCATGAAAACTCCATGAAGAACTCGCTATCTGGGGATAGAAGCCCTTTGTCTATAACGCTGCTACCGGGTGTAAACCGCCCCTTGTAAATCCGGTCGTTGACGTTCCAGACATACCGCAATTCTTCCTGGCCATTCTTGTGATAATGGACAGTCGCAGTGGGCAGCGCGCTACGCCAGAAGACAAACGCCAGTACAGGTAGCAACGGAATCCATAACCATCGTATGTATCGTGTTCGGGCTTTACTTGCAGATATGGACACTGATTCCTTCTCCCCAATTTTCCGGTGCAACGGCAAGCACTTCATCCATGATCATCTTCGCCGTTATCCCACCGTGGGGATGCTGGTTGGCGAGCTTCACACCGATACTGATCGATACTCTGTCTGCAACATCATCAAATGCTCGCAGTCCGTCAGATAGACTAGCCGTCAAGTGTGGACCGGGGAGTTCCCAATCTGTTTTCGGCTTCTCCCACATTTCATCGGCCTTCCTTACAGAGTCTGAGACGATTTGCTCAGCCCCGGCACCATCTAGAAGAACGCTCTCTGATAGCCCGCCAATGATTCCAACGTACCCGTAATGGATGTTCGACCAGATATCATAGTAGTAATCGTACAGCCCCCGTTTGTGCCTTACGCCGGGAAACAGCTTGCGAAGCTTCGGCTTGTGATCCCACTCCTTATTCTGACCAACTTTCTGAGTCCAGATTGTCGCCGCTGCAACCTTGTGGGCTTTTGCAATGCTGCCAAAGTTTGGTGGTCCGCCCATGCGTGCGAGCAGCGGGAGCTCTGCAAACTGTTTCGCCGCCACGTCGGGATCGTAGTCAATGAGCCTTTTCATCTCCAACACAGCCGGGTCTTGGATGTTGCGATTCATCTCACCGGCTATATAGCTGGCCAGCCCTTCCATCTGGTCCGGGTCATTGCAAACAACAGGTTCTGTCTTCTCTTCTTTCGGTGCATTCGGATCAACCAAGGCATTCGCCGCTGTAGCTTTCTCCGTTAGATTTGGATCAGCCAGCAGAGTCGCCATGCGCTCATCATCAACCGTTCCATCAGGACGGATTGCACCTAGTACAGCAAAGTTGATGATCGTAGAACCGGGAGCAATTCCCATAACAAACCCGCCGCCGACGTCACTTGATCCGGTGATGATCGTTCCGCCGTGACTGGTAGGGCTACCTAGATGAGCCATAGGGCGACCATTCACTTGAATCGAGGGAAATCCGGTGGTGATAACAGCACCGCATCCGCACACGTCACCAACACGAGCAGAGCCCATGAAGTTTATATTTACGTCGGCGCTGGCTGAAGCAATCGGTGTGGTGCCATGACCTGGCATTGGGCAGACATGCTTGTCACCCAGTCGTGCAGAGGAAATCATGAATCATCCTTGAATCGTTACGATGAGTTCCAGCCTGTAGCTGGGGCAAAATGACTCTACCGAGAAGCTCAAACACCTGCTGTAGGACAAATCCCAAAAGACGTACTGAGTGTTCCCTGTGTTCCGTGTCATTCGGTGGGTGGAGAATACCGGGTGGGGACACGGGGTTGAATGATGGCAGTTCGCCGCAAGTCATTTGCACCAACCTTCTACTACGTCGCATCCATGAAAACGCAAGACTTGATCGCTCAACGCAACACCGACGCTGCTAGGCACCTGATCAGTCCAAGGCATCACCAAACGACCGATAAACGATACCTTCCAGACCGCTGGTATTTGGTATCATTTAAATACAGGTCGATAGTTAATGACACCATGATACAATGATACCACGTTAAATGATCCCAAGGAGTCAGCCGCCATGTCACGCACCTTCCTTTATTGCCGCGTCAGCACTGCGAATCAGTTCACTGAGAACCAAGTGCAGGAAGTGAAGGCCGCCGGCTTTGATGTACAGGCGAGTCGAGTAGTCGAAGAAACAATCTCAGGCAGCATAGCCGCCCAGGAACGTCTCGGCTTTCAGAAACTGCTGGAACGGATGGAATCGGGAGACGTGCTGATCGTAACCAAGCTTGACCGCCTTGGTCGCAACGCCATGGATGTCCGTCAGACTGTCGAACACTTGGCAGCTACTGGCATTCGTGTTCATTGTCTCGCGCTTGGGGGCGTAGACCTTACCAGTGCCGCAGGAAAGATGACCATGCAAGTGTTAGGGGCAGTGGCTGAATTTGAACGTGACTTGCTTATTGAACGCACTCAACAAGGGCTGAAGCGAGCCAAGGCTGAAGGCAAAAGGCTGGGCAGACCCGAGGCAAAAGGCACGACAGCATCAGTGCAACACCTCAAGGCAAAAGATATGACGCAGGCACAGGCAGCAGCTGAACTTGGTATTGGCATTGCAACGGTCAAGCGTCACTGGAACAAAAGCTAATTAAAAGAGCCCCCAAACCCTGACTAAGCTGGGGGGTAATGACCACCAGGAAGCCAGGAGCATTTTTATGGATAGTAAACGGGCGATTGAACTGGGCGCTAATGTCATAGCAATACAAACGTTAATGGTCGCATATGCCACCGATGGCCGAACTTCTGCTCAACCTGCCGAATACCGCGAGCTATATGCGGGGGTGACGATTGATCTGGAAGAAGCGAAATATGCAAATCCCAACCCGCACAAATCTCTCGAAGTCTTCATGGCATTTTGCAAGCTCCAGCAAATGAGCACCTACGCAAGTCGACGTGTCTACGTACAGGAACTCTACGCAGACGTCTTGCTCGACCTAAAACGGATACAACGACACGCCCCATCATCTAAGAATTGGGGCAAAGCAAATGAAGCGTTGGCCGATGAACTGACCCAATCCGTGCGCAATGGCTAAAGGCGAAGAACTTTATCTACTCGGCAACGCCTGACTTCGAAAACTCCATAAAGGAGTCAATCAGCTCCGTTGAGTCAAGCCTCATGGTGCTGCTGAAAGAGCCGAACGGAACGCTCGGCAAGATTATTAAGCAAGCAAAGCTCGACCCTGATATTGAACGCTTGATCACCCAAGCCTATGGCTATGCGAGTAACAAAGATTTCGTTAGGCACGGTGGCACAATCGAATCTCGCCTTTCAAAGGCAGAAGCAGAGTTTTTTCTTGAGTTCGCTGCAACATCCATAGTCTACATCACTAACCGGCTAAAAAAGGGATGACACCGGGGCCGACTACGCGCTCTCAGAAAGGGCTAAAGGGGCTAAATCGATCCACCTTATCGGTATTGTCGAATCAAAAAAATCGCCGCGCATATTTTTTTCGTTCCGAGATTTTGGACTACGAAATTTAAGTACAACATCCACGTACAATGCGAAAATAGAAAAAATCGCAAAACTTGATCTACAGAAACTTATTATGATTGCGGACACCGAAGCGGGACCGAGCCCGGCTTTAATTGTACTAACGGCATAACCAAACACCCCCTGATTTTACTGACCATCGTGCCACAATGAAAAAACTATTCATATGAACCGCCGGAGCATAGTCGGTGATTTACCGCTGGAAAAGTTTGTAGCCACAGATAGAGCTTCGTTCTGACGGGTATTTCAGCAAGAGCAGTGCCTTGAACTCACCAGTGGCTACCTGGCGTCCAGCTCAGCAGTATATGCCTGCGCAGGAACAAAACGATTCTAAGTCACAAGCCACCCAAGCCACTATTAACGCTTCTAACGTTAAATTAGTGAGGGCCGAGGAAGCGATCACCATTGAAATGAATCATATGAGTAGGGGCATCAGCCACCCACACTTCTGTTTCCCAAGATATCTTAGTTAGAAATCTACCAAAACCATCAAGGCTCGGCATTGCGGTGACATAAACGATTCCGGCCGATGATCCGGCAAAAATCGCCGCTAACTCTTCGTGCCGCATTCCATCTACATGCCCGTGACTAGTTACAACCTCGACCAATATTAGCCAATTACGTTTTTTACAGTAAAGAATAACATCAGGTATTTTACCATGAACATCTATCTTGACGCCGAGCGGTGCTAGTAAAGACTCGTTGAAATATGCAAATTTTTTTTCAGTATCCCCGACGTAAATCACATCCCCATCAGGAACAAAGCAAGGACCGAATTCATCTACAACATCTTTAATAAGCTTACTGTGTTTGCCAGGACTAAGGGTAATATTCAAACCAGATTCGATCTGCAATGGGATGCGTTGCATTTCTCGCTCTTTTGCATAGCGAGCGATAAGAGTCCCACGCAGAGCAATAAAGACCTCAAGATTCTTTTCCCATTCCGGCTTACCATAACAGCGTAGAAGTTTTAAGGTTTCCAGATCGATTTGATAGACATAATCTTGGCTATTTGTATCTCGATGCTTATCTGGATTTTTTAAAGCAATTCCAGCCAAGACAAATGGCTTTACTGACCCTCTTCGTACTGACTCGCGAGTGTTAGGCCTATACTCGTGATCATAATGTTCCCTCATCCAATCAATGATTGGCGATATACCAATTAAACGACTTTTGGCTTTCGACCAAGTGGTTCCTGGCTTCAGATCCAAAAGGGCAAGTAAAGTAAGAGCTGACCGGATATTCTGCTGCCCGCGAGGAAAACCCAACGACTTTAGAATTAACTGTGCATCTACGATATTTGCATCCATGTAGCTCACTCACCGCCCCTCAAAAACCAGCTTAAAAATGAACAATATTGACAACTGGAAAACTTACGAACAAATATTCTATACGTAATACATTGTATCAGTGGGGACCCAAGAAACGGTCTCCATTGAAATGAATCATATGAGTTGGAGCATCTGCAACCCACACTTCTGTCTCCCAAGATATAACAGGCAAATACTTTACCATTGTCTTTCGATCTGGAAATGCCGTGACATAGACCAAACCAGGGGTGGCTTCTTTAAAAAGTTTAGCCAGCTCACTGTGCCGTTTACCATCCACAGGACCATGAGAGGTCACCGATTCGATTAATAGCAGCCAATCTCTCTCTGGCCAATAAAGCACCACGTCCGGCAATTTGCCTTTTCGGTCTACTTTAACGCCTAGCTCAGCAAGTCGGTCCTTATCAAAAAAATCTTCCTTAGCTCCGGTATCACCCAAGTAAATCACTTCGGCTCCAGGTGCGAACCTCGGCCCAAACTCGGCAACAATATCGTGAATTAGCTGGCTATGCGCACCCGGGCTTAACCGAATTTCAGTCTTGCCATTCAGAACCAAGGGTATCAAGGCCATTTCCCGCCCCATTGCATATTGCTCGGTCAATGTCTTAGAAACACTCAGCCATTGCGACACATGCTGATTCCAATCTTCGGTACCGAATTTTGATAGGACGTCATACACCTCGGATGCAATTTGATAGCAGGCATATGGGGAGTTCACTGCCCGATCAGGCTGATCTGGATTATACAAACATAACCCACCATCAACAAACTGATGCAATGTTTGGCGGCGGAATGTTTCACGTGTATTAGGTGCATACTCTTTTCCGTAAACATCTCGACACCAATCCATAATGGGGGTTACTCCCATCAGTGGTCGTTCGATATCTGCCCATGCCCCGTCTGGTTTCAAATTCAAAAGAGCTAGCAGCGTTAGTGCTGACCGCTCATTTTGCTGAGCACGTGGCAAGCCGAGAAAAATTAAAATACTCAGCGCTTGGTCAATTTTCTGCTGGGCGATAAGTGGATCGGTAATATGTCCAGACATATGATAAATCTCTTCTTCTATAAGGTCGTCGATTTGCGTCTGACTAAGATTAGCGCTGTCAACATTTCGCCCAATCCGCTGCAACGAATCGATATTTGGATAATTAATGTTTCGAAGATCAGTGGCATTAACTTGCGTATGCCCACCAAACATTCGATAATATTTATCAAGCAATGTGCAGTTCAAATAAACGAAGAGCCCTCTAGCAATCGAGGATTCGATACCAACTTTCTTTATATGAAATACATTCAAACCATTATCAAAACCTATTAAATCACCTGGTAGATGACTTTCATAAAGAGTGGCTACAATCCTACGACGCTCCTCTTTAGAGCTAAATCTACGAGTAATAACAAACGAACCTTCATGCACCCATAGCGATGATCTAGTTTTATCTGAAACAGCAATCGCATTTGGCTTTTTTGCGTCTTTCGGCCAACTTACTTCCAAACCAAGATGCATAGGATACAAAAGAGGAACTGAACTATCATCAATATTCTGCCGCAGATCATCCCTCATACGGAAGTCGACAACCGGACCGGTAGATACGGTTATCCCGAGTTCTGCCAAGCGAGATGTAAATACAGCCAATTTATTAATAATCGCCAAGTCACGATTATTCGCAGCAATATGAAAAAAACATTGTTTATCCTGTGGATAAACTATATTTTCGAAAGGAACCTGCCTCGTGGTCATATCAGATGCTGTGATAGTTCCTGATTCCACATGCAGATGGAAGTCAGCAGAAGGACTTGACGTGATTGTAACCACACCTTGCGGCTCCCCCTTAACAAGGTGAATTATAATATTTTCCTGCAAAACCTCATCGTCAGAGAACGCTGCATTTCTACTATCGAATATATGAATATGCCTAATAGCTGTCTCACGAACGATCAACTCCCTGAATGGCTGGTAGTAAGGCCCATTGCAGAATGACCTCGGAATGATTGCCACCAGCTCACCACCCTGGTGCAATTGCTTAATTGCCAAGGACACAAAACCGGAGTAGAGATTAACAGTTTCAATTCCGGCAGCACTCAAGCATTTACGGTGCTCGCTAGCAGTCGCTATTTTTTTGTAAGGTGGATTCATCAATACGTGAGTGTACCGCTGACCACCCAAGAGATCTAACGTTGAAAAAGTTGACAGGATGTAGTCTTCAATAATCAACTCGGATTCGAGCCCGACTCCAATTTTTTCAGTGGCACTTTTACAAAACCTCAATGTTTCATGCATATAAGGCTGAATATCACCTTCAACATCGAACGCCGTCACACTCAAAGAGTTCAATTGATCCCTATGAATAGCCTCATCAACAAATGCGGCAGTTAACGAACCCGGCCCACACCCAGGATCAAGCAGTTTCACATCACCAGATATTTTACCAAACAAGCTTGCCAGATATAAGCTTATGGGCCCTGAAGTAAAAAACTGGCCCAACGAAGATTTCTTGGCAGGATTCAACTTAGCGTTTGCTTGAACTCTAAGGTCATCAACTTTTTGTAAAATATTCAATGCTTATCAACTCAAAATCACATACTTTCATTAGCTACTTATCTGACTTGGGGCCTTTGGGAGCACCACGTAAGATCGAGCTGCACTATAACAAAGCGTGCCGCGAGCAGCATGGATTTCCGAAAGGCTCAGGATACCTACTCATCTATAGCTACAGACTCCCTTTCGCATCGCCCATGTCGAAGGTATTAGCAGATCAGCAAACGATACGAATTTAGGACAGAAGGCTAATTCGAGACCGGCACACAATGCTCCCGCTGTGCCTGCTTCCCTCCGAACCATACCAAGGAGCCACAGGCTGATAACTCCACGCAGACGTATCTGTTCGAAGTGGACAGCAACCGGGCCCAGTGCAAACCAGTAAGACGCGTCTCTGTGACCAACGTGTTCAAGGCGGTCGGTGAGAAAATGTGCCTGCAACTCGGCACTCACTCGATACGAAAGATTCGGGGCTGGCTGATGTACAACGGCTGCGTGTCCATCGTAGGCGCTGATGTAAGACTTTCAGTACAGCAAGCTCGGTCGGCTATCCCGGTGCATGATGATCAGCTTGGCATTGTTCTGGTGGGCCTTCCGCAAGTCGAGGCGTGTCGTTTCGAGTTCACACACAGCAAATCGCACTGTGCTCCAGCACCTCTACGAAGATGGGCATGCCCAATTCAAAACCCGTGTCATCGATCAAATCGTCTTCCACCACACCGCACACCAAATACTGTATATAAAAACAGTCTACTGACATACGATCCGGTTCAATCCATGGGTGATGGGTGGCAACTCTCCCACGGCAAAGGAGCATTTCGCTCTGCGGACTGGCCAGGACAAGAAGAAGCGCTGCCGGGGGAATCAGAAGCCGCAGCCAAGCAAGCGGTGATAGTTTGCTGATACCGTTCGAGCAACGGCGTTTGGTACGACCGCTTAACCACGTTGAGGCGAGCCTTTAATGCCTCGCCGTCTGGATGACCGCACGCCAAAAGTCTTCCTACCCGCCCCATTGCACGGTGATACATCGGTTCAAGGGCAGACCAATCCGGAATCGACTTGCTCATCACTTCCAACTCCCTGACCGCTGAACGTATACGCTTACGTTCCAATTTGGTTAGGCTTGGAGTGCTATTGAAGACGCTCAACCCTGTTACCGTGAGCGGTTGGTAAGTAGCGTCATCAGTCTTGATGCCTTGCCCACGAACACGCATGTGGAGCTTTGTACGCTTCTGATGACAGCCTTTAGCGGCCAACATCCCGGTGATGGTCGAAACAATGCCGGAAAGCTCGCTCGACGATGGCTCGCGGCTACAGGAGATAGTGATATCGTCAGCGAATCGAGAGTACTGGAAGCCTCGGGCCAAGAAGTCCTGCACAATCTTTGGTTCAATATCCCAGAAAATCAGGTTGGCGATGTAGCCACTCGTGCTAGCCCCTTGGGGCGCACTCCCGTCGCGGGTACAAATTAACGACAGCAGGGCCGCCACACACGCTCCAAAGCCAAACAGCCCGCGAAATAAGGCGTCCACTTGGCTTTTCAATATGGACGGGTAGAAGTTACGGATATCTTGGAGGATGACGTACCTTGCTCCCGCATGCGCATTCGCATTGCTATGAATGCTCCGTGGGGACTTAAGGTCCCTTATGCCTCCGTGAAGATACGCGGGGAAGATAGCTTTGGATAACACCCGGTCAACAAGCTTTCGCTGAACCCGCTTGAGTGGCTCGTGAGCATCATAAGTATCCCGCTTCTTACCTTTCTTCTCTTGAGGTACGTGGCGGTACATTCGGTCAGCACGGATCGCAAGGCGCTCTAGCAGACGTTCGCTTTCGCCCAGCGCCAAGGCTAATGCCTGGATACTGTGAATAGGCTTGAAAGGGTACGTAGGAGCATCCATATTCCGATCCCTAAAATGAAGAAAGGCCGATACTCAGATCGGCCTTTCAGAATTCGAATGATGTGATTTGTTGCGTCATGAGAAAATAACCTCAAGGAGCTTGCCTACAACCTCGCAGGCTCCATCCCAGTATTCCTGCTTACGTTCCCAAATCTCCAAAAGCGCTTGGCGAATCAGAAGCCCCTCCACCGCATAGCGGATTCGTTTCAACCGACTGCTTCTTCCTTCGTTGCTATGAGAACGCTCACTATCAACTGTAACGCGGGTGTCTTGGATATTGTGCTTTTTCAGAATAGTCCGAGAACGGACTGCTTTCTTCTTACGCATGGTTGTAGCTCCTTCGCCGGCGAAATTGCCGCCGCCAAAGCATTCCGGGCCGAATGGAACTTCCAAGACACCACTACAAACCACAGTTCTGCTTATTGATATTGATTTATCAATATCGATAAGCCGTCGCCGCCAAAAACATCGTCACCGTAGAATTCATCCGTCAACACATGCCAATTGCGTAAACCGAACAGCTTTACGTTAACGAGAAACACTTCGCCAGCGCATAAAGCAAACGCTAACGCGGAACACCTCGACAACGCGCGGTCCAAGCACGGGACACACACATAGGACGACCTAAGGGACTGAGTTGTTGCGGAGAGGTAGCTTTGAAGAACACCAAAGCCGGTCAGTTTCCCGACCACCAACTGCAAGCCCAGAGAATATTCACCATGTTTAAAGAGCACCTGGACGGTACGCCCAGCGACTTCCTTATACCCCTCGCCAAGTCGCTTGGCAATCAGATATGTCGATGTGCCATTAAAGGCCGAGGAGATCGCGGAAGTACTTCGACTTCCCTCGCATCACCCAAGGATGCTCGCGTAAACGATGCTACCTGAACGGCAAGGATCGCGAGAGTGAAATGGTCACGGTAAGATCGTCAGCACAGTGCACCACTAAGGTGTACCTACACGCTGTCACACTTTGAGATTTTTTACTGACAAATCCTTGTAAAATCAAGGACTTAGAGATAGGTGGCAACCCCATTAGCCACAGATACATGGCTAATCGTTACGAAGCATGCAACTCAGGATTATGGTTGTTGGAAAATTCGATGCTGGCTACTCCAGACGTAAACCGATGGCTGTGAAGGTCGGAATAATCAGTAACCATGCGACTCTCTGAACCCCTGGTTTTTGTGATAGTCGATCCATTCAACCACATCATATGGAATGTAAAGCTGAAGCTTGGCGCGGGAAATTGCGATATACACAGCACAGATTCGCTCATCAAACTCATAGGCATCCTGGAAACTCACATTGGTGAGCAGCTCGGGCGTCAGTAATACCTGATTGAACTCCATCCCACCCGCTTCTTCCGCCATCAACAATACGCAGCGTTTTCCGGGGCGGCCGTCCATCCTGTTCAACCGGGTCAAATCGGCAACGTTGAAGCCTTGTTCTAGCTTGGTATCAACCCAAAGAAAGGACTCATCGTACTGGTTGGCATCACGCACCTGTTGCCAGTCTGTCATGTCGCTGAAGTAAGGATGAGGCCCCTTTTCACTGTGCTCGGCACTATAAAAGTCCGGCTTGGACAGTTCAATGGCTGTGCCCATGAAATGCTTGAGATCATCCTGCGCCTCCTTACCCAGAAAACTGAACGCGCAGTTGGCATCGTGCAGGTGAATGGCCCACTTCATCATGTCCCAGCGAGACGCGGTTAGCACCACGCATCCTTCGGGCGGAACAAAACCTTGTGGGTAAAGCTGGATACCCACGTCAGCATTACGAGCACCTTCGAAGGGAACCTTGCTCTTCTCCGAGTGCAGAGAAATCAACGGATTGACTAACCGCTCGACATTACGGCCGGAACGCACCGAGTAGCTGATTTCGCTTTGTCGGACCTCACGTTTCCTTTTGACCAGCACACCACGGGTCTTTTGATACTCATCTCCCAAGGTGATTAGAACTTGGCGACCCCGCTCGAGAATTTGCATCAGCGACGGGGGAATGTCCTGACTTTCGTCAATGAGCACGTGCGTATAACGAGCGTCAACCATACAGCCTGCCAAGCTTGCTCGCTTAATCATCAACAAACCTTCAAACCCGGTTTGGCTTCCCCATACAAGGTTTGCCTCAAGATAGCCCCACAGTCGGCTCGAATACTCAAGAAGTACTCTTGCATCCAGACTAGACAACGCCTGCTTAAAATGAGGCAGATGCTTGGACGAAAGACTGCGATCCCTAGAGCGGCAAAAATGCTCAAGCACCTTGAGGCAGACATCCAATGTCGTTTGCGCATCGTGACGACGAAAACCGAGGATGTTTAGCTCGCGCGAAAGTGCTTGCTTGCTCAGAATCCTCGACGGCGTATTCGCAGGTTTTGGCCTCGGCCCATACAACAGAGTCTGGGCTAACACCTGAAAAGTCAGGCCTACTTTTCTGTCACGTCCTCCCGCCATACGCTCTCGGAGTGTTTCCAGCTTTGCAGGTGTGCGCGCCAGCAGCAACGTCCTTTCGGGTCGCAGATGCTCCATCAACGCAACTAACAAGTGGCTCTTGCCTATACCCGCGTACCCTTGAACATGCAGGTCTTCGTCCAGATTGGCACGAAAGGTTCTCACTAGCTTGTCTTGTGCAGGGCTCAACCAACGCTCACGGTGTCTGGGCGTCACCATCTGCTGACTGAAGGGATTGTTATCCGTATGGTGGCGAACCTTGAACTCGACGTCCCATTTGCCATCGGGTAGCAGGTAATCCCGTGCCGATACTTCATCGGCGAGAAGAAAACGTAAGTTCAAACTTTTAATGGCATTCAGACCGAAGTACAACTTCCGCGGATCGAACAGCCGCTGCGCCTCTGACAACAAACCTACAGCTGCCGACTGCCGGGAATCGACGGCCCATGCAATGAGCTTGGCCAAGACCCGCTCTACTGCGCCCGCATTAAGGTCTTTTTCTGCCGCTTGAGCCAGATTCTGTATGACCAACATCGCTGCTAGCTCTGGATCCGTCAGAACGCCAAGCGCTTTTGCACCATCGGCAAGCAACAAGCCCGCACAGGTTTCATCTGTAATGGGCAAGAACACAGGGCTAGATAAATCAAAATGTTCCGGGTGCATACAACCTCATAGCCAAGACAGAACACATCAAAAGATCAATCCTGGTCATACTCTTCATTCGTTTCAGGGTCATCTTCCTCTGGCTCATCCGCCTCCCATGACGCCAGTTTATCAATGACGCGCGCGACGCCATCACGGACCGGGAAGGTACGGCGGACATCGTTGAACCAACCTAAATCGACCAACCTGGAGCGGACCAGTTGAATGGGCACACCGAGACTGGCACTTAAGTCCGCAAGGATCCTGTGGGCGGTGATGATGTTGTATTGCTCATGGTCGACATAGATGACCCCATGCCCACGCCATTTGACGTCATAACGCGCAAGCAGCGGCCTCAGATGCTCCGCAAGCGTTTCCTTTACCATCCACTGCGAAATCTCTGCACCACTTGAGTCACTCATGGCCGCCCTCGTCGTTGACGCGAAGCTCGAAGTGATAGTCACCCAAAGTACCCGACATGCCTCCCGGGTATCTCCTGTCATCGCCCGTTACTTCAGTACCTTTCGCATTGATTAGCTTCTGCAACTCATAAACTGCTATTTCGAGTAGCTTACTAAGGTCTTCGGGACTATGTGCAGCCACGTGCAATTGCAGATCAAACCTGCCAGGAACATGGCGCAGTGAATGCTCGGGAAATGCTGCCCGATCAAAAGCCGGACGTTCTTCAACCTGATTGATCGTCGACCCACCGAGAATTGCAGCATGCTCATCATCCATGAGGTCCAGCACCCTCGATAGTTCCAGAGTCTTCTCCGGATGCAATTGCATCTGGTCCTTGATCTCCAAACGACGAATCTGCCACTCCCGAATCTTTTCTCGGGTCAAGTTGTCCATTTCATCCATTTTCCACTATCTCTCAATGCCAGGCGGTGAAGCATGCCCCACTTCAACCTCGCTAGCTGGCGCCATCTCCAGAATTTCTATTCGATCAGGAATAATCCCACTTTGTCGGGCTTTATATGACACAGCCTCGGGTGATGTGCACGCGGCACAGACCCCTACCTCTTCAGCGCCTGACAAGAGCCGCCCAGCCCACAGGCCAGAAGGTGCCTGGTAAATCTGAAGAACAAATGCAAGTTCGTCGTCGGTGTCGTCTTGTGCTTCTAGTGCTTCTGCAAGCTCGTTTAAAGCCGCTGCAAATCGGCGCATGTACGATATTTGGCCACTCAAGTCACCATGCCCGTAGGCCAACTCAAGCTCTTTGCTTGTCGGCTTCTTGTCATGAAAAACGCTGCCATAGTTGAGGCATGCATGCACCTCCTTCTCAGCCTGCTTCACCCATTTATCAGTGTCGCGCGTCATGACAATTCATTTCCTCGTTGCTTCTGCGCGCAATTTGCCAAGAAGGCATCTACGTTTTTCTGCGGCAAAGGATGAGTTGATTAGTGGGGCTTCGTCGGCTCTCCTACTAACGAAACCGGCTCGATGGCGGACATGTGTGCAGCGTTTCTTCCTAAGCGTTCGGCTGTTGAGATAGGAAGCACCGTCCGCGAAGCCTCATGAGTCGGCTTTATCGCGCATGCCACTGATCTTACTGACGAAAGCCTGCGGGACAAGTCTAAGCTTCCCGGCTATTCCTGTCGCCTGTGGTTCACAGAGCACGTCTTTCCAATGCTTTACGCATTCGCTGCTACCGGCATGAGTCTGTGATCGCTGCCAAACGGTGGAGAGATTGATGCAAGCACGATAATATGCCGCTTATGGTGCACCACTTAGGTGTACCTAACCGCTGTCACACTTCGAGTGTTTTGACTGACAAATCCTTGCAGATTCAAGGACTTAGAGATAGGTGGTAACCCCACCAGCCACACCCCGGCACACAATGTTCCCGCTGTGGCTGCTTCCTTCCGGATCTGACCAGGTTCACGGGTAATCGTTGCGGGGGGACCGATGGGGTCACCATAACGACGCTCACCTGACGGCGAGCCGCGCCATTGTACCTGTCTGAGACGAAGTTACAACCGTTCGGGCAGATTAAAAAATATGAGCGGGTTCAAGGACATGCGCAGACCTTGAAGCTCGGCGGCTATAAGTCCTGCAACACCTCATCCGCCCTGCCGCCCTCCTGCTGGATCACCAAGTGGATGAAGTGCAGTTTGGCAATGACCGACGGTGGCAGGACGAACGGATAGAAATCCGGCTGCCCCATGCTGCGCGACAGTTCATTGAGCATGCCGGCGAGTTCGATCCAGGCGTTGACGAACGACAGAAATGCCGCGCCGCCGGGATGCTGCGGATCGTAAAGGGTGCTCGATGGAAACGGCTGATAGTCGAAATCCATTTCCCGCGCGCTCATGCCAAACCCCAACGCCGTGTCCACCGCGTCCATCATGTGCAGGTAATGCGCCCAGGTTTCCGCCCAGTCTTCCCACGGGTGCATGGTCGCGTAAGCGCTGACGTTATGTTGCTGCCAGTCCAGCGGCGCGCCTTCCTGGTAATGCCGCTCCAGCGCCTCGGCGTAGCTGGCGCGCTCGTCGCCGAACAGCCCACGAAACGGTTCCAGCCAATGGCTGTTGGCGATCAACCGGTCCCAGTAGTAATGGCCGACCTCGTGACGAAAATGCCCGAGCAACGTGCGATACGGTTCGTGCATCTGCACGCGCACCTGCTCGCGATGCGCGTCGTCGGCTTCTTTGATGTCGAGGGTGATCAGGCCGTTGGCGTGCCCGGTGGTCGGCGGCTTGCCTTCGAGGTCGACGCCGATGAAATCGAACGCCAAGCCAGTCTGTTCGTCGACGGACTTGGGAATCACCTGCAAACCCAGACTGAGCAATTGCGCGACCAGCCGCCGTTTGGCGGTTTCAACCTTGCGCCAGCGCTCGTGATTCTCCGGGATCGACAGGTCTGGGATGGTGTGATTCAGGCTACAGGCGATGCACAACGCATCGTGGTCGTTGGCGGGGAGCAACCAATTGCACGCGGCCGGGGAGTCCAGATTGGCGCAGCGGCGCAACAATCCGGCCTCGGGATCGGCGTCGAGCAGCCAGGTATCGATAACCGGACCAGGTTGCAGCGATGACAAACGACTGTGCTCCGGCTGATAGCCTAATGCCGCCGAACAGGCCAGGCACTGGCTGTTGCCGAAGAACAGCGACTGCCCGCAGCGACACTGCCAGACCTTGCTGTTGCGCGAGCTCTCGCCGATGAAGGGCGCGGCGATACGCGAGCTGAGCTGTTCGAAGAAGCGGTACATGGCGATCTCTCCCTGGGGCTTGCCAAGACTAGATCATTGCGCCACAGGGATCGTTCCAACATTGTGTGGTCAGGTCTTAATGTGGGAGCGTGCTCGCCATAGCAGCAGATCGGTGAACATCAATGCTGAATGCAGCGACCCTATCGCGAGCAAGCTCGCTCCCACAGGGTTCACGCAGACATCACACCGAAATACCGTGATTCTTCAAGAACAGCACAAACGCCTCTTCATCCAGCACCTTCAACCCCAACTCATTGGCCTTGGCCAGTTTCGAGCCGGCGCCCGGCCCGGCCACCACGCAATGGGTCTTGGCCGACACTGAACCGGCGACCTTGGCGCCCAAGCTTTCGAGCTTGTCCTTGGCAACGTCGCGGCTCATCAGCTCCAGCGAACCGGTCAGCACCCACGTTTGCCCGGCCAGCGGCAAGCCTTCGACGACTTTTTTCTCGCTCTGCCAGTGCATGCCGAAGTCGCGCAATTGCTGCTCGGCCGCCTCGGCAAGCTGCCGGTTTTCTTCGACAGCAAAGAACTCGCGAACCGAATTGGCCTGTTTCTCCGGCAATGCCTGACGCATGTCCAGCCAGTCGGCAGCGAAAACCCCTTCCAGCGAACCGAACCGCTCAGCCAGTTTCTGCGCCCCGCCCGGCCCTACCGATGGAATGTGCAGCTTGTCGAGAAAGCCACCCAGCGTGGTGCTTGCCGCAAACTCGGCGCCCAGTTCGCCCTGATCCTGAATCTGCATGCCATGCGTGAGCAGGTCCTTGATCACCTGCCGGTTGTGCGCGTCTTCAAAGAAGCTGTGAATCTCGTGCGCCACTTCCAGCCCGACATCCGGCAAGTACGTGAGCACCTGCGGCAACGCTTGCTGAACCCGCTCCAGCGAACCCAGGGATCGCGCCAGCACCTTGGCCGTCTCTTCGCCGACATCGGGAATGCCGAGGGCGTAGATGAAGCGTGCCAGGCTTGGTTTTTTGCTGTCGTCGATGGCACTCAGCAGATTCTTGCTCGACAACTCGGCAAAGCCTTCGAGGTCGACGATTTGCTCGAACGTCAGCGCATACAGATCCGCCGGAGAATTGACCAGACCTTCATCCACCAACTGCTCGACGCTCTTCTCGCCCAGGCCTTCAATGTCCATCGCACGGCGCGAGACGAAGTGAATGATCGCCTGCTTGAGTTGCGCCCCACAGGCCAGACGACCGACGCAGCGATACACCGCGCCTTCACTGACGGTCTCGCGACCCTTACTGCGTTTGACCAGTTGCGTGCGTTCGACATGCGAACCGCAGACCGGGCATTTCTCGGGAATCTGCACCGCACGCGCGGTCTCAGGGCGCCGCTCCATGACCACTTGCACCACTTGCGGAATCACGTCGCCGGCGCGGCGAATGATCACCGTATCGCCGATCATCAGGCCCAGCCGCGCGACTTCGTCCATGTTGTGCAAAGTCGCGTTGGCCACGGTGACGCCAGCGACTTTCACCGGTTTCAGGCGCGCCACCGGTGTCACCGCGCCGGTACGACCGACCTGGAATTCCACATCGAGCAATTCAGTGAGTTCTTCCATGGCCGGGAATTTATGGGCGATGGCCCAGCGCGGTTCACGTGCGCGGAAGCCCAATTCCCGCTGGGAAGCAATGCTGTTGACCTTGAACACCACGCCGTCGATTTCATAGGCCAATGCGTTACGGCGCTCACCGATGTCGCGGTAGTAATCCAGGCATTCGTCGATGCCGTGCGCCAGCTTCAGCTCGCGACTGATCGGCATGCCCCAGGCTTGAAGTTGCTGCAGATTGCCAATGTGCGTGTCGGCAATATCGGCAGAAATCTGGCCGATGCCGTAACAGCAGAATTCCAGTGGACGGTTGGCGGTGATCTTCGAGTCCAGCTGCCGCAAGCTGCCGGCCGCCGCGTTGCGCGGGTTGGCGAAGGTCTTGCCGCCGACTTCCAGTTGCGTGGCGTTCAGGCGCTCGAAACCGGCCTTGGACATGAACACTTCGCCGCGCACTTCCAGGGTCGCCGGCCAGCCGCTGCCTTGCAGTTTGAGCGGGATATTGCGCACGGTGCGCACGTTGACGCTGATGTCTTCGCCGGTCGTGCCATCGCCGCGCGTCGCACCGCGCACCAGCACGCCGTCCTGATACAACAAGCTGACCGCCAGGCCATCGAGTTTTGGTTCGCAGCTGTATTCCACCGCTGCGCCGCCGCCAAACAAATCGCCAGCCGGCAGGTCCAGACCTTCAGTCACGCGACGGTCGAACTCGCGCATGTCGGTTTCTTCAAAGGCGTTGCCGAGGCTGAGCATTGGCACTTCATGACGCACCTGAGTGAACGCCGACAGCGCTGCGCTGCCGACACGCTGGGTCGGCGAATCACTGGTGATCAATTCGGGATTGGCCGCTTCCAGCGCCTTGAGCTCGTGGAACAACCGGTCGTACTCGGCGTCCGGAATGCTCGGCTCATCCAGCACGTGATAACGATAGTTGTGCTGATCGAGCTCAGCGCGCAGCTCTAGAATGCGGTTTTTGGCGGCGGTCATGGGTGTTCTCTCATAAAGCAAAAGAGCAGCCGAGGCTGCTCAATCTTCTAATCACGATAGCCTAAAGGCTTGGACTATGTAGCCAGGGGGCTAGCCCCTGGCCACAACAGCCATTTGAATCAACGCTTCTGGGTCAGGGCGCGGCGCTCGAATTCAACGATGCGCTGACGGTAGTGCTCGATCGTCTGTGCGGTCAGCACGCTGCGCTGGTCGTCTTTCAGTTCGCCGTTCAGCTCCTGGGACAGTTTGCGCGCTGCGGCCACCATCACGTCGAAGGCTTGCTTGGGATGACGCGGGCCTGGCAGACCGAGGAAAAAGCTCACCGCCGGGGTGCTGAAATGGTCGATGTCGTCCAGATCAAAGATGCCCGGCTTGACCGCATTGGCCATCGAGAACAGCACCTCGCCGTTGCCGGCCATGCTTTCGTGGCGGTGGAAAATATCCATCTCGCCGAAACGCAGACCGCTTTCCAGAATGTTCTGCAACAGCGCCGGGCCTTTGAAGCCGGCCGCGTCGCGGCAGATCACGCTGATCACCAACACTTCTTCGGCTTGCGGCTGATCTTTATCACTGACCGTCGGCGCAGGCTTGGTGTCGTCCGGGAAATCGTCGTCACGACTGCTGAAGCTCGGGCCGCCGTCCAGGTCAAGGCTGAGGTTCATGTCGCCTTGCGAGGGTTCGCCATGGCCACGCTTGCCGCGTTTGGAACCCGACTCACGGGGTTCACGGGCCGGCATGCTCACCGACGGCAGATCATGCTCGTCGAGCTGCGGTTCTTTGTGCGTATCCAGCACGCGAGGCGGGCCCAACAGCTCGGCGCTGGTGTCCTCGTCCGGCAGATTGGACAAACTTCGGTCAAGACGGAATTTCAGTTTTCCCTTGCCGCCGCGCATGCGACGCCAGCCATCGAAAAGAATACCGGCAATGACAATAATGCCGATGACGATCAGCCACTCGCGCAGACCGATTTCCATGTAATCCCGTGCCTCTATAAAAAATGCTGAAAAATAAGGGGTTTACAACTCGCAAACCGCTTTAAAACGTGGCGCCAACTCTATGTTCTGACAGGCGTTTTGCCCACGTATACGAAAAATTGACATTAAACTAGCACGACCAAAGGTAACTTTACACCGTCTGTCACCATGGCTTGAGCGAATATGTCGATTGGCCAGCAATCAGCGGGAAGTAAAAAAAGTCTTACAGACCAAAATTACTTGCCCTACGAGCGTCGGCTCAGGCATCCACCATCGCCATCGCTTCTTCGACATCCACTGCCACCAGACGCGAGCAACCCGGTTCGTGCATCGTCACCCCCATCAGTTGATCGGCCATTTCCATGGCGATCTTGTTGTGGGTGATGTAGATGAACTGCACCGTCTGCGACATCTCCTTGACCAGTCGTGCGTAGCGTCCAACGTTAGCGTCATCCAGTGGAGCGTCAACCTCATCGAGCATGCAGAACGGCGCCGGGTTCAATTTGAAGATCGCAAAAACCAGGGCCAATGCGGTCAGGGCTTTTTCGCCACCGGAGAGCAAATGGATGGTGCTGTTCTTCTTCCCTGGCGGCTGCGCCATGATCGTTACCCCTGTATCGAGTAGATCTTCGCCCGTCAGTTCCAAATACGCGCGCCCGCCACCGAAAACTTTCGGGAAAAGCGCTTGTAAACCGCCATTGATCTGATCAAAGGTATCTTTGAAGCGGTTTCGGGTTTCCTTGTCGATCTTGCGAATCACGTTCTCGAGCGTGTCCAGTGCTTCCACCAGATCGTCGTTCTGCGCATCCAGATACCGTTTACGCTCGGATTGTTGCGTGTATTCGTCGATGGCCGCGAGGTTGATCGCGCCGAGGCGTTGAATGCGCGCGGCAATGCGTTCAAGTTCTTCTTCGGCGTCTTTCTCGCTGGCCTCGGCCGTGAGCGTGGCAAGCACGCCGTGCAGGTCGTAGCCGTCTTCGAGCAATTGATCTTCGAGGGTCTTGCGACGCACGGTCAGGGCTTGCCATTCCATGCGTTGCGTTTCCATCTGCCCACGAATCAACTGCGATTGCTGCTCTGCCTGGTTGCGCCGTTTTTCCGCATCGCGCAGTTCGCGGTCAGCGTCTTCCAGCGCGATTTGCGCGGTTTTCAGTTCTTCATCGACGGTCATGCGCTTGTCGAGCAACTCTTCGAGCTTGAGCCGCAGCTCTTCCAGCGGCGCCTCGCCCTCCTCCAGATTGAGGCTCAGTTGCTCGCGCTTCTCGGTCAGGCGTTCGGACTGCATCTCCAGCCGATCAAGCGCCTGGCGCGTCGAATCGTGTTGCGCCTTGAGCGAGCCCAGACGCACCGCCAGTTGATGCGCGTGATCCTTGTGCTGCCGGGCTTCCTGACGCACGCGATCGAGTCGCTCGCGCAAGCTGTCGCGCTGGGCCAGCAGCAACTCACGTTGCTCGGTGTCGAGCGCCATCGCATCGAGGGCGTCCTGCAATTGCAAACGCGCCTCGCCGATGTTTTCGTGTTCCAGTGCGCGCTGCTCACCCAACTCGACAAGCTCTTCGTCGAGACGCGTACGCCGCAACGTCAGTTGTTCAGCCTTAGCTTTGCCGGCGGACAACTGCGCTTTCAATTCACCTTGCTGACGCGCTTCGTCTTGCAGCAACCGGCGCAAATGCTCGCGACCGTTTTCCTGCTGACGCTGTTGCGCGCGCAGATTTTGCAGTTGAGTTTCAAGGGTCTCGACCGTGGCTTCGCGCTCTTCACGCTCTTCGCTCAGGCGCTGGATTTCCTGACCTCGGGCCAACACGCCACTTTCCGCTTCACTGGCACGGCGTACGCGTAAAAAGTGTCGACCGACCCAATAACCGTCGCGGCTGATCAGGCTCTGGCCGGCCGTCAATTGACTGCGCAACGCCAACGCTTGCTCAAGGTTGTCGACCGGTTTGACCTGCCCCAGCCAGGGCGACAGATCGATCTGCGCTTCGACTTTATCGAGCAAGCTGCCCGCCACGCGCACGCCGTCGCCGTCCGGGCTGAGCAGGCGCAAATCGCCCTGGGCAAATCCGCCCAGATCGAAATCGCTGAAATCGTCCACCAGCACCGCTTGCAGGTCGGCGCCGAGCACGGTTTCCACCGCCAGCTCCCAACCCGCTTCAACTTTCAGGCCTTCGGCCAGACGCGGGCGGTCCGCCAGATTTTGCTCGCGCAACCATTCAGCAGTGCCGGTGCCCGGATCGAGCGCGGCTTGCTGCAAGGCCTCAAGGGATGCGAGTCGACCGTTGAGGCGCTGCAAATCGCCTTGCGCCTGCTGCTGATTTTGCAGCGCCAGTTGCAGTTCCTGACGCAGTTGCTCAAGGCGTTCGACCTGCGCTTCTTCGCTGGCCTGCAAATCTTCGAGCGTGGCTTCGGACGCCGCCAACTGCTCGCCAAGCTCCATGATCGCCGCATCTTCCGGGTCCGCCGAGAGCAACGCGCGCTCTTCGCCCAAGCGCTTCTGGCGATCGGCCAAACGCTCCATGCTGGTTTCCAGCTGCTGGATGCGTGACTGCTGAACTTCGGATTGGCGGCGCGGCTCGGCGGCCGTCAGGTTGAACGTGTCCCACTGCTCCTGCCAGGCGTGCATGGTGGTTTCGGATTCTTCCAGCGCGGCGGCCGCTTCTTCGGCGGCAGCGCTGGTGACTTCCTGCTCCGGCGTGAGCATGTCCAGCTCTTCGCCGAGGGTCTGCAACAGCGTCCGGTCGAGGCCCAGGTGCGATTCGGTTTCGAGGCGCGCGCGCTCGGCTTCTTTCAGATCGTCCTGCAGCTGACGCAAACGCTGCTGGCCGTGCTGGATGCTCTGCTCGACCCGGGCGATGTCACCGCCGACCGAATAGAAGCGCCCCTGCACCAGATTGAAGCGCTCTGACAGATCATGGTGCCCGTCACGCAAGCGTTCGATGGCGGCATCGGCGTTGCGCTGCTCGGCGACCAGCGCTTCGAAGGTGACTTCCTGATTGCCAATGACCGCTTCGCGCTGGCCGACCTGTTCGTTCAGTGCCTGCCAGCGCAGGGCTGACAGCTGGGCCTTGAGCTGGCGTTCTTCGCCTTTGTATTCCTGATACTTCTTGGCGGCTTCTGCCTGGCGGTGCAAGCGCTCAAGCTGACGCTCGAGCTCTTCGCGCAAGTCGGTGAGGCGCGCGAGGTTTTCGTGGGTGCGGCGGATGCGGTTTTCGGTCTCGCGCCGGCGCTCCTTGTACTTGGAGATGCCCGCCGCTTCTTCAATAAAGTTGCGCAGGTCTTCGGGCTTGGACTCGATCAGCTTGGAGATCATCCCCTGCTCGATAATCGAATAGCTGCGCGGCCCCAGGCCGGTGCCCAGGAAAATGTCGGTGATGTCGCGGCGCCGGCATTTGGTGCCGTTGAGGTAATAGGTGGTCTGGCTGTCGCGGGTCACTTTGCGGCGGATGGATATTTCCGCATAGGCGGCGTACTCGCCGAGCAAGGTGCCATCGGAGTTGTCGAACACCAGTTCGATACTCGCCTGGCTCACTGGTTTGCGGCTGGTCGAGCCGTTGAAGATGACGTCGGTCATCGACTCGCCGCGCAAGTTCTTGGCCGAGCTTTCGCCCATCACCCAGCGTACGGCGTCGATGATGTTCGATTTGCCGCAGCCATTGGGCCCGACCACTGCCGCCATGTTGCTGGGGAAGTTCACCGTGGTCGGGTCGACGAAGGATTTGAACCCCGCCAGCTTGATGCACTTGAGCCGCACGCTTAAGCGTCCGTCAGGGCAGAAACCACCAGATCGCAACTGCGCTGGGCATAAGCCGTCAGCACCACGCGGATCAGCGGCAAATCACGGGCCAGCACGGCAGCGAGCAAGCGTTCAAACAGTTCGAGGAACTCACTCATCGACGCTTTGCGCTGATCGAGGGCGAGGAAATACGCGCGGCTCATGGCCGGCTGCAGATTCTCGACGGTTTCCTGCAAATACGGGTTATTGGCGAACGGGTACGCGGCGCGCATCACGTTGAAGCTGTCGTCGACGAACGTGCGGATGTCCTGACGCTCGTAGCTGGCGCGCAGGCGCTGCTGGATCTGCACGAACGGCGCCATGTCGGCCTGCACCCGCCAGCCGTTCGCCACGGCGTTGCCGAGCAGAATGTAGAGTTCACTCATCAGCGTGCACAGGCTCTGCACCTTGTGAGCCGTGAGTTCGGTGACGTGCGCGCCCCGTCGCGGCAGGATCGCGATCAGGTGGCGACGCTCAAGAATCAGCAAGGCTTCGCGGACCGAACCGCGGCTGACATTGAGCGCCAGCGTGACCTTCTGTTCCTGAATGCGCTCCCCGGGCTTCATTTCGCCACGGATGATGCGTTCGGCGAGGTGGTGAGCGATTTGCTCGGCGAGGCTGTCCGGCGCCTTGAACGTCATGGTTGTCCTTCAAACTCTATCGATCTGCACAAGCGGCGCAGTGTAGCGCAGATGAAGGGTCATGGCGGAGTGCCCACTCGGCGGTTTTTGGCACGATTCAAGCAAAAAGCAGGCTATCCCGCGAGGGTCAATAATGAAGGAACGTGTTGTTGATCGACAAAATGTATTTTCCTGACCTTTAAGTCAGAAAATCATTGACCGAAAAGTCAGACCTGATAAATTCGGTTCACATCGGTTAACAACAATAATGAGTCTGCGAGGCCTTCCGTGATCCAGTTTTTACTCAACCAGGAACTCCGTAGCGAGCACGCCCTGGACCCAAACCTGACCGTGCTCAATTATCTGCGCGACCATGTGGGCAAACCCGGCACCAAAGAAGGCTGCGCCAGCGGTGACTGCGGCGCCTGCACTGTGGTGGTCGGCGAGCTGCAAACGGATGACGATGGCCACGAACACATTCGCTACCGCAGCCTCAACTCGTGCCTGACGTTCGTTTCGTCATTGCACGGCAAACAACTGATCAGCGTTGAAGACCTCAAGCACAACGGCGAACTGCACAGCGTGCAAAAAGCCATGGTCGAGTGCCATGGCTCGCAATGCGGCTTCTGCACCCCAGGCTTCGTGATGTCGCTGTTCGCGCTGCAAAAAAACAGCGATGCACCGGATTCCCATAAGGCCCACGAAGCGCTGGCCGGCAACCTGTGCCGCTGCACCGGCTACCGACCGATTCTGGAAGCCGCCGAGCAATCCTGCTGCGCCAGGCAGCCGGACCAGTTCGACACTCGCGAAGCCGACACCATCGCCCGCCTGAAAGCCATTGCACCCACCGACATCGGCGAACTCAACAGTGGCGACAAACGCTGCCTGGTGCCGCTGACCGTCGCCGATCTGGCCGACCTCTACGACGCTTATCCACAGGCGCGCCTGTTGGCCGGCGGTACCGATCTGGCGCTGGAAGTCACGCAGTTCCACCGCACCTTGCCGGTGATGATCTACGTGGGCAACGTCGCTGAAATGAAGCGCATCGAACGCTTCGACGATCGCCTGGAAATCGGCGCCGCCACCGCCCTCTCCGACTGCTACGACGCGCTGAAAACCGAATACCCGGATTTCGGCGAACTGCTGCAGCGTTTTGCCTCGCTGCAGATCCGCAACCAGGGCACGCTGGGCGGCAACATCGGCAATGCCTCGCCCATTGGGGACTCACCGCCGCTGCTGATCGCACTGGGCGCGCAAATCGTCCTGTGCAAAGGCGCAACCCGCCGCACCATGGCGCTGGAAGATTACTTCATCGATTACCGGGTCACCGCGCGTCAGGAAAGCGAGTTCATCGAGAAGATCATCGTGCCGCGTGCCAGCGCCGAACAGCTGTTCCGTGCGTACAAGGTGTCCAAGCGCCTGGACGATGACATTTCCGCTGTTTGCGCCGCGTTCAACCTGCGCCTTGAAAACGGTGTGATCGCCGATGCCCGCGTCGCTTTCGGTGGTATGGCCGCCACGCCAAAACGCGCGAAAAGCTGCGAAGCCGTGCTGCTTGGCGCCCAGTGGAACAACGCCACGGTCGAACGCGCCTGCGCCGCCCTGGCCGAAGATTTCACACCGCTCTCGGACTTTCGCGCCAGCAAGGAATATCGCCTGCTCAGCGCGCAAAACCTGCTGCGCAAATACTTCATCGAGCTGCAAACACCGCACATCGAGACTCGGGTGACCGCTTATGTCTAATCATCACGCTGTAGAGAAGACCCAAGCCGAACTGGCTGCACTGTTCGCCAAGGACCTGACCACCGGTGTCGGCCGCAGCGTCAAGCACGACAGCGCCGCCAAGCACGTGTCCGGTGAAGCGCAGTACATCGACGACCGGCTGGAGTTTCCGAATCAGTTGCACGTGTACGCGCGACTGTCGGACCGTGCCCACGCGAAAATCATCAGCATCGACACCAAGCCGTGCTACGCCTTCGACGGCGTGCGCATCGCCATTACCCACGAAGACGTGCCGGGCTTGAAAGACATTGGTCCGCTGCTGCCGGGCGATCCGTTGCTGGCCATCGATGATGTGCAATTCGTCGGTCAACCGGTGCTCGCCGTTGCAGCAAAGGACCTGGAAACCGCGCGCAAGGCGGCGATGGCCGCGATCATCGAATACGAAGATCTGGAGCCTGTGCTCGACGTGGTCGAGGCACTCCGAAAACGCCACTTCGTGCTCGACAGCCACACCCACCAGCGCGGCGATTCGGCCGGCGCACTGGCCACCGCCGAACATCGCATCCAGGGCACGCTGCACATCGGCGGCCAGGAACACTTCTACCTCGAAACCCAGATCTCTTCGGTGATGCCGACTGAAGACGGCGGCATGATTGTCTACTGCTCGACGCAAAACCCGACCGAAGTGCAAAAACTGGTGGCCGAAGTGCTCGACGTGTCGATGAATAAAATCGTCGTCGACATGCGCCGCATGGGCGGTGGTTTCGGCGGCAAGGAAACCCAGGCGGCGAGCCCGGCGTGCCTGTGCGCCGTGATCGCGCACCTCACCGGCCAGCCGACCAAGATGCGCCTGCCGCGTGTCGAAGACATGCTGATGACCGGCAAGCGTCACCCGTTCTACGTCGAATACGACGTCGGCTTCGACAGCACCGGGCGCCTGCACGGCATCGCGCTGGAACTGGCCGGCAACTGCGGCTGCTCGCCAGACTTGTCGGCCTCGATTGTCGACCGCGCGATGTTCCACGCCGATAACTCGTACTACCTCGGCGATGCGACGATCAATGGCCACCGCTGCAAGACCAACACCGCCTCGAACACCGCGTACCGTGGTTTCGGTGGCCCGCAAGGGATGGTCGCGATTGAAGAAGTGATGGACGCGATTGCGCGCCATCTGGCGCTTGATCCGCTCTCGGTGCGCAAGGCCAACTACTACGGCAAGACCGAGCGCAACGTCACCCATTACTACCAGACCGTCGAGCACAACATGCTCGAGGAAATGACCGCCGAACTGGAAGAAAGCAGCCAGTACGCCGAGCGCCGCGAAGCGATCCGTCGCTACAACGCCAACAGCCCGATCCTGAAAAAAGGCCTGGCGCTGACCCCGGTCAAATTCGGCATTTCGTTCACTGCCAGTTTCCTTAACCAGGCGGGTGCGCTGATCCACGTCTACACCGACGGCAGCATCCACCTGAACCACGGCGGCACCGAGATGGGCCAGGGCCTGAACACCAAAGTCGCGCAAGTCGTGGCCGAAGTGTTCCAGGTGGAAATGGACCGGGTGCAGATCACCGCGACCAACACCGACAAGGTGCCGAACACCTCGCCAACCGCCGCCTCCAGTGGCGCCGACCTGAACGGCAAAGCGGCGCAGAATGCCGCCGAAATCATCAAGCAGCGGCTGGTCGAATTCGCTGCGCGTCACTACAAGGTCAGCGAAGAAGACGTGGAGTTCCACAACGGCCACGTGCGGGTTCGTGATCACATCCTGACGTTTGAAGCGTTGATCCAGCAGGCGTATTTCAACCAGGTGTCGCTGTCGAGCACCGGGTTCTACAAGACGCCGAAAATCTACTACGACCGCAGCCAGGCCCGTGGTCGTCCGTTCTACTACTTCGCGTTTGGCGCGGCGTGCTGCGAAGTGATCGTCGACACCCTGACCGGCGAGTACAAGATGTTGCGCACCGACATCCTCCACGACGTCGGCGCCTCGCTGAACCCGGCCATCGACATCGGTCAGGTCGAGGGCGGTTTCATCCAGGGCATGGGTTGGCTGACCATGGAAGAACTGGTGTGGAACAACAAAGGCAAACTGATGACCAATGGCCCGGCCAGCTACAAGATCCCGGCGGTCGCGGACATGCCGCTGGACCTGCGGGTGAAGCTGGTGGAAAACCGCAAGAACCCCGAAGACACGGTGTTCCATTCCAAGGCTGTGGGCGAGCCGCCGTTCATGCTCGGCATCGCTTCGTGGTGTGCGATCAAGGACGCCGTGGCGAGCCTCGGCGATTACCAGCATCAACCGAACATCGACGCCCCGGCGACTCCGGAGCGGGTGTTGTGGGGGTGTGAGCAGATGCGCCAGTTGAAGGTGGCGAAGGCGGTTGAGGCTGAGCCGGCGGAGTTGGCTTCGCTTTAAGGACCGAGGTGCGGCCTTCGCGAGCGAGCCCGCTCCCACAGGGGAATGCATTCCAAATGTGGGAGCGGGCTTGCTCGCGAAGAGGCCCGAACAGACAACACAGATGTCGAGGTGAAACATGTACAACTGGATCGACGCCCTCGCCGACCTGCAATCCCAGGGTGAACCCTGCGTGCTGGTGACCATCATCGAAGAGCTCGGCTCGACGCCGCGCAATGCCGGTTCGAAGATGGTCATCAGCGCCAACCAGACCTTCGACACCATCGGTGGCGGGCATCTGGAATACAAGGCCATGCAGATCGGCCGCGAAATGCTCGCCAGCGGCAAGCAGGACACGCATCTGGAGCGCTTCAGCCTCGGCGCCAGCCTCGGCCAGTGCTGCGGCGGCGCGACGGTGTTGCTGTTCGAACCGATGGGCCAGGTCCAGGCGCAGATCGCCGTATTCGGCGCCGGCCATGTCGGTCGCGCACTGGTGCCGTTGCTCGCCAGCCTACCCTGCCGCGTGCGCTGGATCGACTCGCGGGACGCCGAGTTCCCGGAACAGATCCCCCACGGCGTACGTAAAATCGTCGCCGAAGAACCGCTGGATGAAATCGATGAGTTGCCCGTCGGCAGCTATTGCATCGTCATGACCCACAATCACCAGCTCGACCTCGAACTCACCGCCGCGATCCTCAAGCGCAACGACTTCGCCTACTTCGGCCTGATCGGCTCGAAGACCAAACGGGTCAAGTTCGAACACCGCTTGCGTGACCGTGGTTTCGACAGCGCCTCGCTGCAACGCATGCGCTGTCCGATGGGCATCGGCGAAGTCAAAGGCAAATTGCCTGTGGAAATCGCCATCTCCATCGCTGGCGAAATCATCGCCACCTATAACGCGAATTTCGGCCAGCAGACCGCCAGCGCCGGATCATCGATTGCCCGACTGCTGCCTGTTTCACGCCGCAGCCAAGCCACGAACTAACCACCGAGAATCACATGCCTTTGACTCGCAAAGCCTACCGCGCCGCCATCCTGCACAGCATTGCCGACCCTGCCGAAGTCGGCATCGAAGCCTCGTACGAGTATTTCGAAGACGGTTTGCTGGTGGTCGATAACGGCCAGATCAGCGCGCTCGGTCACGCCAGCGACTTGCTGCCCACCCTGCCGGCCGACATCGAGATCGCGCATTATCAGGACGCGCTGATCACTCCCGGCTTCATTGACACCCACATCCACTTGCCGCAAACCGGCATGGTCGGCGCCTATGGCGAGCAACTGCTGGATTGGCTGAACACCTACACCTTCCCCTGCGAAAGCCAGTTCGCCGACAAGGCTCACGCCGACGAAGTCGCGGGTATTTTCATCAAGGAATTGCTGCGCAACGGCACCACCACCGCGCTGGTATTCGGCAGCGTGCACCCGCAATCGGTGAACTCGTTCTTCGAAGCCGCCGAACAGCTGGACCTGCGGATGATCGCCGGCAAAGTGATGATGGACCGCAACGCGCCGGACTATCTGACCGACACCGCCGAATCCAGCTATGTCGAAAGCAAGGCGCTGATCGAGCGCTGGCACGGCAAGGGCCGTCTGCACTATGCGGTCACCCCGCGTTTTGCCCCGACCAGCACCCCGGAACAACTGACCCTCGCCGGGCAGTTGTTGAGCGAATTCCCCGACCTGTACATGCAGACCCACATCAGCGAAAACCTGAAGGAAGTCGAGTGGGTCAAGGAACTGTTCCCGGAGCGCAAAGGCTATCTGGACGTCTACGATCACTACAAATTGCTCGGCGAGCGCTCGGTATTCGCCCACGGCGTGCACCTGTGCGACGACGAGTGCGCGCGGTTGGCCCAGACCGGCTCGGCCATCGCCTTCTGCCCGACCTCGAACTTCTTCCTCGGCAGCGGCCTGTTCAACTTGCCGATGGCCGAGAAGCACAAGTTGAACGTGGGCTTGGGCACGGACGTTGGCGGCGGCACCAGTTTCTCGCTGCTGCAAACGCTGAACGAGGCGTACAAGGTCATGCAACTGCAAGGTGCGCGACTGAGCCCGTTCAAGTCGCTGTACCTGGCGACCCTCGGCGGTGCGCGGGCACTGCGCCTGGAAGACAAGATCGGCACGCTCAAACCCGGCACCGACGCCGACTTCCTGGTGCTGGACTACAACGCCACGCCGCTGCTGAGCTATCGCTTGAAGCAGGCGAATAACATTGCCGAGACGTTGTTTGTGTTGATGACGCTGGGGGACGACCGGACGGTGTTGCAGACGTATGCGGCGGGGAATCAGGTGCATCAGCGCTGAGGTTTTTCGGGCATGAAAAAAATCCCCCGCACTCTTCAGTCCGGGGGATTTTTATTGCCGGTCAGATCGCCTTCGCGGGCAAGCCCGCTCCCACAGGGGACTTGTGAACGACACAGGTCAAATGTGGGAGCGGGCTTGCTCGCGAAGGCCGCGCCGCGGTCTATCAGAGTTTCGCGGTCGAACGCCCCGGCTTCTTGGTCTGCAACAAATGCGAAAACACCGCATGCAAATCATCCGACGCGCTTTCTTCGTCGAGGTTGAGTTTGCTGTCGATGTGGTCCATGTGGTGCATCATCAAGTCCACCGCAAGCTGCCCGTTGCGCGCTTCGATCGCGTCGATCAACTGGGTGTGCTCGTCGTAGGAGCAGTGCGAGCGGTTGCCGCTTTCGTACTGCGCGATGATCAACGAGGTCTGCGACACCAGGCTGCGCTGGAAGCTGATCAGCGGCGCGTTCTTCGCCGCTTCGGCCAGCTTCAGGTGGAATTCGCCCGACAGACGGATACCTGCGCCACGGTCGCCACGAGAGAAGCTGTCGCGTTCGTCGTTGACCATCTGCCGCAACTCGGCGATCTGTTCGGCGGTCGCGTGTTGAACGGCCAGTTCAGTGATCGCCCGCTCCACCAGACGCCGCGCCAGAAACACCTGACGGGCCTCTTCGACGCTCGGGCTGGCGACGACAGCGCCACGGTTCGGACGCAGCAGCACGACGCCTTCATGGGCCAGGCGTGACAGCGCGCGGCGAATGATGGTGCGACTGACCCCGAAAATTTCCCCCAGCGCTTCTTCGCTCAACTTGGTGCCGGGCGCCAGACGCTGTTCGAGGATGGCCTCGAAGATATGCGCGTAGACCATATCGTCCTGGGTACCGCTGCGGCCGGCTTTGCCTGCTCGCGGTTGTTTCTTAAGGGGCTGCAACTGTTCGTTCATGGGCACTCGAGTCGGAAGAACTGCGGCGAATTGACCGTGACTGTAATACGGCACAGTGGGTCGCTGGCAAGTATCGCGTAGAAAAACATCGCGATTGTACACAATGGATAGTGGCAACACGACTGTACGGCTGTTTGTCGCTGCCGCTGTATTGCAACGATTCGTTACTTTTGAGTTTAGGCTTGATCGCAGAATCCGCCTGAACGCAGCCCGCTCCCACAGGGTTTAGCGGCGCTTCGGATATCTTCATCACAACAGGGAACACCGCTGTCATGAACGACGCCACACGCACGCAGCTCCGCCCCTTGGCCGACACGTCGCCGTCAGCCATCGTCGCCGGGTTTATCGCGATGATGACCGGTTACACCAGCTCGCTGGTCCTGATGTTTCAGGCCGGCCAGGCGGCGGGCCTGACCACCGGGCAGATTTCATCGTGGATCTGGGCAATCTCGATTGGCATGGCGGTGTGCTCGATCGGTTTGTCGTTGCGCTATCGCACGCCCATCACCATCGCCTGGTCGACGCCCGGCGCGGCGTTGCTGATCACCAGCCTGGGTGGCGTGAGTTACGGCGAGGCCATCGGCGCCTACATCACCTGCGCGGTGCTGGTGACGATTTGCGGTTTGACCGGCAGCTTCGAACGGCTGGTGAAAAAGATTCCGGCGTCGTTGGCCGCCGCGTTGCTGGCGGGGATTCTGTTCAAGATCGGCAGTGAAATTTTCGTCGCCGCCCAGCATCGCACCGGGTTGGTGTTGGGAATGTTCTTCACCTACCTGATCGTCAAACGCCTGACCCCACGTTATGCGGTGCTCGCGGCTTTGCTGATCGGCACCGCGCTGTCGGGCTTGATGGGCCTGCTGGACTTCAGCGGTTTTCACCTGGAAGTGGCGACACCGATCTGGACCACGCCGCACTTCTCGCTCGCCGCGACCATCAGCATCGGCATCCCGCTGTTTGTGGTGGCGATGACCTCGCAGAACATGCCCGGCATCGCCGTATTGCGCGCCGACGGCTATACGGTGCCGGCCTCGCCGCTGATCACCACCACCGGCATCGCCTCGCTGCTACTGGCGCCGTTCGGTTCCCACGGCATCAACCTGGCCGCCATCAGCGCGGCGATCTGCACCGGCCCGCACGCCCACGAAGATCGCAACAAGCGCTACACAGCGGCGGTCTGGTGCGGGATTTTCTACGGGATCGCCGGGGTGTTCGGTGCGACGCTGGCGGCGCTGTTTGCCGCGCTGCCTAAAGAGTTGGTGCTGTCGATTGCGGCGCTGGCGCTGTTCGGCTCGATCATCAATGGCTTGAGCATTGCCATGACCGAGGTGAAAGAACGTGAAGCGGCGCTGATCACCTTCATGGTCACGGCGTCGGGGCTGACGCTGTTTTCCATCGGTTCGGCCTTCTGGGGAATTGTCGCGGGGCTGTTGACGTTGCTCATTCTGAATTGGCGCAAGGCCTGATGACCGACAAAAAACAGGCATAAAAAAACGGCGACCCTTGGGTCGCCGTTTCTTTTATGACATCAAGCTACCGGATTGATCGGCTTTTCCGGGTACCAGACGTCCAGCAGCGGGCTGACGGTTGCTTCAGTCAGTTCGCTGCGGCCTTTGAGCCAGGCTTCAACAGCGGCGCGCTGCTCTTCGGACACCGAGCCACGCTTGATCAGGCAAACCAGACCGAAGTCATCGCCGCCCACATAGCCCAGACCGTTGGCTTCCATGGCTTCTTTGAGGAATGCGTCGAGGAAAGCATCAATGGCTTCATCAGCCAAATCTTCTTTGAAATCCAGGTTCAGCTCGAAACCCAGCTCTTGAAATTCATCGACGCACAGTTTTTTGCGCAGACGCTGGGAACGGTTAGTCGCCATTGGAACAATCCTCATAAGTAATAACGGGCGGCACTTTAGCAGTTTAAGCCGCCAATTGCCCGACTCTCTGGACGCCTGCGGCTACCGTCGGTAAAAAAATAGCGGATTAGGGGGTCGACGTACGGCCCAACGCGTTACACCTTGGGGCATAATGCCGACACTTTCATGACCACTGAGGGAATTTATCTTCATGCCCTCGTCTTTTTTCCCCTCGGCTGTAGGGTTCTATTTCAGATGATCAAATCTTTGCGTCCCTTGTTGCTGGCCAGTTTTCTTCTCCCGCTGGCCCTCCCCGTTTCCGCCGCCCCGATCAATACCGCGCTGACCCCCAACGTCGAAAAAGCCCTCAAGGCCAGCAAGCTGCAGGACAACGCCCTGTCGCTGGTGATGATCCCGCTCACGGGGCCTGGCACCCCGACCATTTTCAACGCAGACGTTTCGGTCAACCCGGCCTCGACCATGAAACTGGTGACCACGTACGCGGCGCTGGAAATGCTCGGCCCCAACCACCAGTGGAAAACCGAGTTCTACACCGACGGCACCCTGAGCGGCGGCATCCTCAACGGCAACCTCTACCTCAAGGGTGGCGGCGATCCGAAACTGAACATGGAAAAACTTTGGCTGCTGATGCGCGACCTGCGCGCCAACGGCGTGACGCAAATCACCGGCGACCTGGTGCTGGATCGCAGTTTCTTCGTGCAGCCGCAATTGCCCGAGTTCAACGATGACGGCAATGACGAGAACAAACCATTCCTGGTCAAACCCGATTCGCTGATGGTCAACCTCAAGGCCCTGCGCTTTGTGGCGCGCAATGACAACGGTCGGGTGTTGATCTCCGTTGAACCGCCGATTGCCAGCATCAACATCGAAAACCAGGTCAAGGCGATCAACTCCAAGCAATGCACCGGCGGCGTGCGCTACAACCCGGTGACTCAGGCCGACGGCAGCGTGACCGTCACGGTCGGCGGCCAGTTGGGTGACGGCTGCAGTTCGCAGACCTACCTGTCGCTGCTCGACCACGCGACCTACACCGCCGGCGCCGTACGGGCGATCTGGAAAGAATTGGGCGGCAGCATCCAGGGCAAGGACCGTCTCGCCCCAACGCCGAGCAACGCCAAGTTGCTGGCCCGCGCCTATTCGCCGGATCTGGCGGAAATCATTCGCGACATCAACAAGTACAGCAACAACACCATGGCGCAGCAGCTGTTCCTGAGCCTGGGCCAGAAGTTCCGCACCGATGCCGACGGTGACGACGCCAAAGCCGCCCAACGCGTGGTGCGTCAGTGGCTGGCGAAGAAAGGCATCACCGCGCCGCACCTGGTGATGGAGAACGGCTCCGGGCTGTCGCGCGCCGAACGTGTCAGCGCCCGTGAAATGGCGGCGATGCTGCAAGCCGCATGGCACAGCCCATACGCGGCCGAGTTCATCAGTTCGATGCCGATTGCCGGCACCGACGGCACCATGCGCAAACGCCTGAAGACCACCGCGATGCGCGGCGAAGCCCACGTCAAGACCGGCACCCTGAACACCGTGCGCGCAATCTCCGGCTTCAGCCGCGATGTCAACGGCAACACCTGGGCAGTGGTGGCGATTCTCAACGACAAGGCACCGTTTGGCGCGTCGTCGGTGCTGGATCAGGTGCTGCTGGATCTGTATCGCCAGCCGAAACTGCCGGATACGGCGTCGGCGCTGTAACCCGATCTACAGCTCACCGAAACTCAAATGTGGGAGCGGGCTTGCTCGCGAATGCAGTGGATCAGTCAACACTTGTATAACTGACCCAGCGCATTCGCGAGCAAGCCCGCTCCCACAAGAGACCGCGTCGGGCTTAGAGCTTCTGCACCTCTACCCGATCACGGCCCGCCTGTTTCGCCGCATACACGCCAGAATCCGCCCGCAGCAACAGCGCGTCCGCGCCCTCCCCGACTTGCCAACTGGCAATCCCGAAACTGGCGGTCACCGTCCCCACGCCTTCGATCGGTGAACTGCGCAGTCCTTGCCACAGCTGCAAGGCCAGCACATGCGCCTGTTCGCCGTCGATGTCCGGGCAGAGCACCATGAATTCCTCGCCGCCCAGTCGACAAAACACATCCGTGCGCCGCAAACGGTGGCCAATACGCTCGCACACGGCTTGCAGCACCCGATCGCCGACGGCATGGCCATGCAGGTCATTGATGCGCTTGAAGTGGTCGATATCGAGCATGATCACCGACAACTCGCCGCCGCCGCGCTCGACCCGCGCCATTTCGGTGGTCAGGCGCTCCTGGAAATAGCGGCGATTGTGAATGCCAGTCAGGGAATCGGTCACCGACAGCGCGCGCAGTTCTTCTTCCACGCGCTTGAGGTCGGAAATGTCCGAGATGTAGCCATGCCACAGCACGCCGCCGCCCGGCAATTCTTCGGGCGTGGCCTCGCCGCGCACCCAGCGCAGGCCGCGCTGAGGCAGTAGCACCCGGTATTCCTCACGCCACGGGCTGAGGGTGTCCGCCGATGCCCGAATCGAGGCGCGAACCCGCGTCGTGTCCTGTGGATGAATCCGCGTGAAAATCGCTTCCGCGTTGAGCAGCAAAACGTCCGGTTCGAGTTCGTAGATCTCGCGAATGCCGTCACTGGCGTAGATCACGCTGAAGCGGCCGTCGAACTCCATCTTGAATTGATAGATGCCGCCGGGCACATGGGCGCTGAGTTTTTTCAGCAACAGGTCCCGCGCCGCCAGCGCTTCGTAGACGCGTTTGCGCTCGGTGATGTCGATGCAGATCGCCAGGTGCCCGACCCACAAACCTTGCTCGTCGAGGACCGGGGTCGCGAGCATGTTCACCGTTAAATGGCTGCCGTCCTGACGCACCAGTGTCCATTCCCGCGCCTCGTTGCCGCCCTGCTCGCCGCCTTCGACCAGCATCGCCTGGCAGGTGGGTATCGGCTTGCCGTACCGTGCGCTCAACTCCGCCGAGCGGGCGGCGAGTTCACGGGGGAAGTGCAGGTTTTCCAGGGTCATGTGGCCCACCACCTCAACCGCGGCGTAGCCCAACATCTGTTCGGCCCCGGCGTTGAAGGTGCTGATGACCCCGCGCAGATCGGTCGCAATGATCGCGACCTGAGTCGCAGCGTTCAGTACGCCGCGCAACTGGCCGTGGGTGCCGCGCAACTCTTGCTCACGGGCATGCAGCTCCTGTGTGCGCTGCTCGACCATTTTCAGCGCACGCTGGCGCTGGCTGACCAGCACGTAGAGCAACGCACTCAACAGCAGGCTGAGCAGGCCACCGAGCACCACCAACGTGGTCACCGAAGAATGGTTGGCTTGCACGAAAGCTTCGCTCGGCGTGATGTCGACCTGATAATCGTGGTCGGCCATGCGCAGCAACCGGGTCGCGGACAGATCGCTTTTGGCGGCGCCATTGAAGGATTCGTAAAGCACCTCATGCTGATCGTCGATGGACAAATCGAGAATGCGCACCGTGAGGTAGTCGTAATCGGCTTCCGGCAGGCCGTCCGCCAGCAACTGGCGCATGCTGATCACCGCCATGACATAGCCCGAAGGCTTGGCCCCCGCCGTCATCGGTGTATCACGCGGCATCACCGGCGCCACCAGCAACACACCGCGCGCATAAGCCGGCTCGATGCCGACCAGGTACATTGGCTGCGACACCGCCAGGCTGCCGAGTTTATCTGCTCGCTCAAGGGTGGAACGGCGCATCGGCTGGGCCAGCAAGTCGTAACCCAGCGGCGAGCCGAGTCGGCTTTGCGTCTGGCTGTACAGCACGGGCACGTACTCGTCCCGTTCGGCAGCCAGTTGCAACTCACCGTCGGCATTCAGTTCGCGAAGGGTGAAGTTGCTCAGGCCCTCGGCTTGCACCTTGCGCTCGAACTGCGCGCGCTCGGCGTTCGTCACTCGCGGCGCGAATGAATACGCCTGGGTGCGCAACAGCAGAGGTTTGGTGTAGCCGTCGAACTCCTTGCGGGAGACCGAATCGGAATTGGCAAAGAACCGCCGCAGACCGTCGAGGCGCTGCTCCTGATCTTCGAAACGTTCTTCGATACGGCTGTAACGTTCACTGGCGAGCAGTTGAAAACGTTGGCGCAACTGATGGTGGAACACATCAAGCGTCGACCAGGCCAGCAATCCGGTGAGAATCCCGCCGACGAGCAATACCAGCAGCGCGACCAGCCAGGCCGACGCATCTTCACTGATAAAACCCAAAATCTTGGGGCGCACGGGCGGTAACGACATAGAGGCAACTCAAAATGCCAGGTGCCGGAAAAGCCCATTGGCCATGGTTGAGTTATAGCCATTAGCCACTAATTTGGCTAGCAGAGAAAGGAGCCACGAGCCTTAAAAATCAAGGCTCTGTGGATCCAATCGCCTCAAAGGTCAACGGGCCGTGATTTTCCAGGCGCGGTGGATCTTGCCGTTACGGGCGAAATCCGGATCGAGGGTCTGAGCGGTGATCTCTTCAACGGCGTAACGCGTGGTCAGGTTTTCCTCCAGTTCGAACTTGCGGAAGTTGTTGGAGAAGTACAGCACGCCGCCCGGCGCCAGCCGCGCCATGGCCAGGTCAATCAACTGCACCTGATCGCGCTGCACATCGAAGATCCCTTCCATGCGCTTGGAGTTGGAGAACGTCGGCGGGTCGATGAAGATCAGGTCGAACTCGTCACGGCAGGCGTCCAGCCAGACCATTACGTCACTCTGCTCCAGACGGTTCTTGTCGGAGAAACCGTTCAGCGACAGGTTGCGCCGCGCCCAGTCGAGGTAGGTTTTCGACAAGTCGACGCTGGTGGTGCTGCGCGCACCGCCCTTGGCCGCGTGAACGCTGGCGGTCGCGGTGTAGCAATAGAGGTTGAGGAAGCGCTTGCCGGCCGCCTCTTTCTGGATGCGCATGCGCATCGGGCGGTGATCGAGGAACAGGCCGGTGTCGAGGTAATCAGTCAGGTTGACCAGCAGCTTCACGCCGCCCTCGTTGACCTCGACGAACTTGCCCTGTGCGGCCTGGCGTTCGTACTGCTTGGTGCCGCTCTGACGCTCGCGGCGCTTGACCACCACGCGGCTCTTATCGATGTTCAAGGCTTGCGGAATCGCGGCCAGGGCATCAAACATGCGGGCCGAGGCTTTTTCCGGGTCGATGGATTTCGGCGCGGCGTATTCCTGGACGTGAACCCAGTCCTGGTACAGGTCGATGGCCATCGAGTATTCCGGCATGTCGGCGTCATACACGCGATAGCAGTCGATGCCTTCACGCTTGACCCACTTGCCCAGCGCCTTGAGGTTTTTTTGCAGACGGTTGGCAAACATCTGCCCGCCTTCGCTCAAGCGCGGTTGTTCGATTACCACCGGAGCCGGTTTGATCGGGTTGCCGTTCTTGTTGTACTTCTCGTATTTACCCGGTGCGACGTCGTTGTCGGTGACTTCGACTTCAGCTTGTTCACGCTCGACCTGCCGCTGTTCGGGGGTGCGACGTTCGCCGGTGACGAACTGGTCCGGCGTGACTTTGATCAGCAGCAACTTGCACGGCAGCGCGCCGTTCCAGAACGAATACTGCTTGTGGCTGCGAATGCCCATGCGCTTGCCCAGGTCCGGGGCGCCGGTGAACACCGCGGCTTCCCAGTTCAAGCACGCCTGACGCAGACGCTCGCCCAGGTTCTGGTAGAGGTAGAGCAAGCTCGCCTCGTCGCCCAGACGCTCGCCATAGGGCGGGTTGCAGATGACCAGGCCCTTTTGGTTCTGGTCCGGGCGCGGCTCAAACGTACCGACCTCGCCCTGGTAGATCTTGATCCACTCGCTCAGGCCGGCGCGTTCAACGTTGTTGCGGCCCGGTTGAATCAGGCGTGGGTCGGCTTCGTAGCCGCGAATCCACAGCGGTGGCTTGGCCAGACCGGCAGCGGCGCGCTCGGTGGCTTCTTCGTGGAGTTTTTTCCACAGCGCCGGGACGTGGCCGAGCCAAGCGGTAAAGCCCCATTGCTCGCGACGCAGGTTCGGCGCCATATCGGCGGCGATCATCGCGGCTTCGACGAGGAACGTACCGACACCGCACATCGGGTCAGCCAGTGCGCCGCCATCGGCCGCGATACGTGGCCAGCCGGAGCGGATCAGGATCGCCGCCGCGAGGTTTTCCTTGAGCGGCGCGGCGCCCTGCTGCAAGCGATAGCCGCGCTGGTGCAAGCTGTGGCCCGACAAGTCGAGGGAGAGAATGGCTTCGCCACGGTCCAGGCGCAGGTGGATGCGCAGGTCCGGGTTGAGTTTGTCGATGGACGGACGGTCGCCTTGCGGCGTGCGCAGTTTGTCGACGATGGCGTCTTTGACTTTCAATGCGCCGAAGTGGGTGTTATCGATGCCCGAGCCGTGGCCGCTGAACTCGACGGCCAGGGTGCCGTCGTTGAGCATGTGGTCTTGCCACTCGATGTCGAGCACGCCGTGGTACAGATCTTCGGCGTCCTTCATCGGGAAACGCTTGAGCACCAGCAGCACCCGGTTCGCCAGACGCGACCACAGGCACAGGCGATAAGCGGTTTCCATGGTCGCCATGCCGCGCACGGCAGAGGTGTGCTCACGTGCTTCTTCAAGGCCAAGCCCGACGGCTTCCTCGATCAGCAGGCCTTCGAGGCCTTTGGGGCAAGTGAGGAAGATTTCGAATTGATCGGACATGGGAATTTCAGAGCCTTTGGCTAAGTGAACCGACAACGCATTGCCGGCCCGGTTTTCAATCAGGCGCTTTTCTAAGAGAGCGCCCGCGTGGCACGAAGGTGTGCCGTCCCACCCGTGCTGCTCAGGTCAGAAGAGCTTAGATGCACGGGCAGATAAAAAAGTTGATGTCACAAAATGTCATAACTCGACCCTTCGTCGAATAATGCACCGCTACAACGCGAGGCATTCTCACTAAAGGATTAACCCCATCATCCTGCGGGGGGCTGATCATACAGGGCTTTGACCAATAAATACGGGACTTACATCGCGTTACTTATGGCCATAGCATCTTTATGGTTACGTCCTTATGACAAAACGATCATTCCCTCGATGTGACGCATTGGTTAGAAATCAACACAGGTTGACGCCGCAACGGCGTCAACACCTTGGCTCGCGACGCCGGCAGCGAGCCCCAACAGCAGAAGTTTTTTTCTGCTTGGCCTCGATTGAGGTCAACGCGATAAATACAGTCAACAAGTGAGGGCAACACCCTATGAGAAGACTTAAGCGTGATCCGTTGGAAAGAGCATTTTTGCGCGGATATCAATATGGCGTTGGTGGCAAATCCCGTGAGCTTTGCCCATTTACTCTACCGTCGGTACGCCAAGCCTGGATTAACGGCTGGCGAGAAGGACGCGGCGACAACTGGGACGGTATGACCGGCACTGCGGGAATCCACAGACTCAACGAACTTCACGCCGTCGGCTAATGAAAGGGCTAACACACTCCGACACGACAATCTGATGGCTGCATGAATTAACCACGCACGTCCCATCCGGGCGGCGGGCTCCGGCCCAGGGGCACCTTCGAGGTGCCCTTTTTTATGGCCGTGAAACGTACGCTGAACCCCTGTGGCGAGGGGGCTTGCCCCCGTTGGGTGGCGAAGCCGCCCCATGGATTCCTTCAGGCATAACTCGCACACAGGTTTTGCGACGGCTTCGCCGTCGAACGGGGGCAAGCCCCCTCACCACAAAAGGCCCCTGGCAACAAAAGCCTCCCTGCCTCCAAAGCCCGCTGCCACAGCGGTTTAGCGCAAGGCAGCTATGGCGTCGACGGACTCACGAATCAGCGCCGGGCCCTTGTAGATGAAGCCCGAATACAGTTGCACCAGGCTCGCGCCCGCAGCGATTTTCTCAGCCGCGTGCTTGCCTTCCGTGATGCCGCCCACAGCAATGATCGGCAAACGACCCGCCAGCTCCGAGGCCAGCACCTTGACGGTGTGGGTGCTCTTGTCACGCACCGGCGCGCCGGACAAACCGCCCGCCTCGTCACCGTGCTCCATGCCTTCGACGCCTACGCGGCTGAGGGTGGTGTTGGTGGCGATGACCGCGTCCATCCCGGTGTCGATCAATGCTTGCGCGACCTGGGCGGTTTCTTCATCGGTCATGTCCGGTGCGATCTTGATCGCCAGCGGCACATGTTTGCCGTGTCGCAACGCCAGTTCGGCACGACGGGTCGCCAGGTCGGCCAGCAATTGCTTGAGCGAATCACCAAATTGCAGGCTGCGCAGGCCCGGCGTGTTGGGCGAGCTGACGTTGACCGTCACGTAGCTGGCGTGGGCGTAAACCTTGTCCAGGCAGATCAGGTAATCGTCGACCGCGCGCTCAACCGGCGTGTCGAAGTTCTTGCCAATGTTGATACCCAGCACGCCCTTGTACTTGGCCGCCGCCACGCGGGCCAGCAGGTGATCGACGCCAAGGTTGTTGAAGCCCATGCGATTGATGATCGCCTCGGCTTCCGGCAGGCGGAAAATCCGTGGTTTCGGATTGCCCGGCTGCGGACGCGGGGTAATGGTGCCGATTTCGACAAAACCAAAACCCAGCTGCGCAAAACCGTCGATGGCCGCGCCGTTCTTGTCCAGGCCGGCCGCCAACCCTACCGGGTTCGGAAACTCGAGACCCATGACGCTCACCGGCATTTTCGCCGGAGCTTTGCACAGCAACCCGTTGAGGCCCAAACGCCCGCCCGCGCCGATCAGGTCCAGAGACAGATCGTGGGAGGTTTCCGGGGAGAGTTTGAACAGCAGCTGACGGGCCAGGGTGTACATGGGCGGTTTTGACTCGATTGGCGTAAAAAGAGGCGGCGATTATAGCCGGGCATCGGCGGTGCAAGCGAGGCGCGCGGCAAAATCAGCGAGCGATGGCAGCTTCGAACTCAAGAGCCCGACGATCCTGGAGATTGGCGCGGTGCTGGCTTGCGCCGCTTCCCCCTGTGGGAGCGTGGCTTGCCCGCGATGACGGTCGATCAATCGGCCTGAACGGCTCTGATGCGGCTCTGGTTAGCAAATCGCAGACAAAGAAAAGCCCGGCCTAGGCCGGGCTTTTCTCAGAGCTGCGGGCTAATTACTTAGCTTGAGCTTCAACCTGCGCTTCTACGCGACGGTTAACAGCGCGACCAGCTTCAGTTTTGTTGTCAGCAACTGGGCGGGATTCGCCGTAGCCAACAGACTGAACGCGGGAAGGTTGAACACCGTACTGGTTGGTCAGAACTTGTTTAACGGCGTTTGCACGACGCTCAGACAGTTTCTGGTTGTAAGCGTCAGGACCGACGTTGTCGGTGTGACCTTCAACAGTAGTGGTGGTCGATGGGTACTGCTTCATGAAGTCAGCGAGGTTTTTGATGTCGCCGTAGCTGTTAGGCTTGACTACCGACTTGTCGAAGTCGAATTTCACGTCCAGCTCAACACGAACAACTTCAGCAACTGCCGGGCAGCCATCAGCGTCAACAGTTACGTTGGCTGGGGTGTCTGGGCACTTGTCAACGTTGTCGCACACGCCATCGTTGTCGCTGTCGGAGCAGACTTCAGCCGGAGCTGGAACTGGTGCAGCAGCAGGCTTGGAGCCGCCACCGAAGTTCACACCAAGACCGACGGTAGGAGCGTAGTCCCACTTGCCGTTGTCCAGTTTGTAGTCAGCTTCAACGCCAGCACGGGCGTAGAAGTTGTCAGTGAAGTACAGCTTGGCGCCAGCGCCAACGCCTACGAAGGTCGACTGATCACGACCGCTGTGACCGTCGGCCTCAACGTTGGTCATGCTCTTGTGGCCAACGCTACCTTCAACGTATGGACGCAGCATGTCGCCTGGGTTGTTGAAGTGGTACTGGGAGAACAGTTTGAAGTTATCGCTCTTGATCTTCTGGCTACCGGTACCGTCGTTCGAACGGGTGTAGTTGCCTTTGTCGTAGCCCAGACCGACCAGCACGTCGTCGGTAATGAAGTAACCGATACGGGCGCCAGGGTTCTGACCGTCTTCAACGTGCTTTACGCTGTCGTTGTACTTCTTCTGGTAGAACAGCTCGCCTTCAACTGCGCCTTGGCCTTGTGCCAATGCGCCGACCGAAGTAGCGGCAATAAGAGAACCAATGGCCAAGCCCAAGGTGTTTTTCAGTTTCATCCGTTAAATCCCCATCTGGTGATTGTGAAGCAGTCCCGCAAACCGGGGGACAACTCGGCGGCAAGTCTATCAGAACTTGCCTACACGTAAGAGATATTTGCGCCGAACTAAGTTTCAGCAATGCCTGCAAATTTCTCACGCAATTTATCAAGAGCACGTTTGTAACGCATTTTTGTCGCACTCAAACCCATATGCATGATATCCGCGATCTCTTGAAATTCCAGTTCTGCGACAAATCGTAGCACCAGGATTTCACGGTCAATCGGGTTCACATACACCAGCCAGCGATCGAGTCCACCCTTGTCCTCGGGCTTCGGCGTCTTTTCTTCGGACGCTTCCTCGAGGGGGTCCAGACTCAAAGCGTCCATCAAGCGACGCTTTCGCCGTTCCTTCCGATACTGCGTGATGCATTCGTTGTACGTGATGCTGTATAGCCATGTCTTGAACTTCGATTTCCCCTCGAAGTTCTTCAAGCCATACAACACCTTAAGCATCACTTCTTGACAGACATCGTCTGCATCGCGATCGTTCCCAAGATATCTCGCGCAGACGTTAAATAATGTTCGCTGGTAACGCCGCATCAGTTCTTCATAGGCACGCGTCACGTGAAACAGCTCGGTATGCGAGCGCGCGACCAACTCCTCATCAGAGAGCTCGCGGGGGTCGTAGCGCGTGGAGAGCGATTGAGCTTTATTCAAAACAAGTCGGGCCGACAGTCAGGTCAATGTCCGCCGCAGCCCTTTCAGGGCATTTTGCGGCGGCATACATTAGCAGGGTTTGCCGGATTAGCGGCTACTCACATGCTGTTCCAGCAGGATCCGATTGGAAAGAGAGACTAGCTCACCCTCATCGGTCAGCAATGTGGTTTTAACCGTGCCGATCTCCTCGATCTGACCTTCGACCTCACCAACACGCACTTGTTGCCCAACCTCATACAGCTCACGCACATAGATTCCCGCGAGAATCTGACCGGCAATTTCCCGGCTTCCCAACCCCATGGCCAGCGCAACCGCCAGACCAACGGTAATCAATACGATGACGATCACGTGGTTGAGCAGATCAGTCTTGACCTCCAACTGGCTGATCGCGACCGAAATACTGATGATGATCACCAGGCCCTGGGCGATTCGCCCCAGACCCGACGCATAATCCAGCCCTACCCCTTCGGCGGCCCCGCGCACCAGGCCATTGGCCAATTGCGCGAGCAACACGCCCACCAACAACACCAGCGCGGCGCCAAATACTTTCGGCAAATACAGCGCAAGCATATCCAGCGTAGCTGAAACTCGTTCGAGCCCAAGGGATTCTGCGGCCGAAACCAGAAAAATCAGCAGGACGAACCAATAGACGATTTTGCCGATCAGGGTCGAGATCGGGACTTGCAGGCCGGCACGGGACAGCAATTTGGTCAGACCGGTGCCACCCATCAGGCGATCAAGGCCCAGCTTGGCGAGCAACTTCGACAGCAAAGTGTCCAGAAGTTTCGCCACCACAAAACCCAACAGCAGCACCACCAGTGCGCCGAACAGGTTCGGGATGAAATTCGCAACCTTTGTCCATAACGCAGTCATTGCAGTGACGAGGCTCTGTGTCCAGAGATCAAGTTCCATATTCAATCAGCCTTATCAGCAGTGCGAACGGTAGGTTTACGGTGACGGGAAACCGGCGAGACATGGGCCGATCCGTTATTCAAGGCAATCATCAGCGCGGGCAACCAGCGGCCCAGCAGGCTGAACAGATCACCAGCGCCGACCTGACGGTTGGCGGTTTTCAGGACACGCCCCAAACAGGCATCGTCGTCGCGGGTGGACGGCGAGGCGTTCAGCATGTCACGCAAAGACTGTTCAAACGGATCGTGCATACGCACCTCTCGTGATGTCTGTGAAAGACGCGGCAAATTTTGCCCGGGTCACATGGCGCATTGTCAGACCCAACGCAAACGTCGGAATAACCACCACTGCCCGAGCGCCACCGAGACCATCATCAGGCACGCAATCAGGAAGCCATACGGGCTGGCAGAGAATGGAATCCCCCCCACGTTTATCCCCAGAAGACCGGTCAGAAAACTCATCGGCAAAAAGATCCCGGTGATAATTCCGAAGCGGTACATCGTGCGGTTCATGCGCACGCTCAAACGTCTGTCTTCGGCCTCGAGGACCAACCCCACCCGCTCCCGCGTCAATTCCAGCTCTTCGAGATAGCGGGTCAGGCTGTTGTTCAATTCGTTCCAGTAATCACCATCGTCATCGACAAACCAGGGCAGTTTTATCCGCGTCAGTTGTCCGAAAATTTCCCGCTGCGGCGCCAGAAAACGTTTCAACGCTGCCGCCCTGCGACGGATCTGCAAAATGGCGCCATGCTCCGGTGTATACCGTTCGTCGGCATCCAGCTTTTCTTCTTCCTCGTCGACGATTTCCGAGAGGCAAGTGATCAGATCCTGCACCTTGTTGGTGAGGTTCTGCGCCATGTAAAGGATGAGTTCGGAAGCCGTTTTCGGCCCTTTTCCGGCCTCAAGCTGCACCAGCAATTCATCGGTGGCACGCAACGGACGCAAACGCAGGGAAATAACCCGCTGCGCCGACGCGAAAATCCGCACCGAGACCATGTCTTCCGGTTCTGCACCCGGATTCAAATTCACCCCGCGCAAAAATAGCAGCAGTTCGCTGTCCGAAAGCTGTAAAAGTCGCGGACGGGTGTTTTCTTCGAGCAGCAGGTCGCAACTAAATTCGCTCAGACCGCTGGATTTACGCAGCCAGGTCTGGGTTTGTGGATGACTGCGATCCCAGTGCAGCCACAGGCTTTCATGCGCCTGTAGCTGCAAGTCATCGAGTTCAGTCCGGGCTATCGAACGCGCACCGCCGCTACCGTCCAGCACCAGGGCATGCACCAGGCCCCACTGCGCGTTTTCTTCCTCGAACATCCGCATCCCTTGGTCGGTTATCGCTTATTCAGGCATTTTCAGCGGGCTGGGCGAGATGATCACGCCATTGTTGTCCGCATAGATGTAGTGGCCCGGGTGGAACGTCACGCCGGCAAAGGTCACGGCGACGTTGAGATCGCCGATGCCGCGCTTGTCGGTTTTCATCGGATGGCTGGCCAGCGCCTGAACGCCGAGGTCGGTTTGCGCGATGACGTCGACGTCGCGAATGCAACCGTAAATCACCAGCCCTTCCCAACCGTTTTTCGCCGCTTTCTCGGCGAGCATGTCGCCCAGCAACGCCCGGCGCAATGAACCGCCGCCGTCGACGACCAGTACCTTGCCGTCACCTTTGAGCTCGACTTGCTCCTTGACCAGTGAGTTGTCTTCGAAGCACTTGATGGTCACGATTTCGCCGCCGAACGAATCACGGCCGCCGAAATTGCTGAACATCGGTTCCAGCACCTGCACCAGCTCCGGATAGGCGTCGCACAGGTCAGGCGTGAGGTAATGATTCATCGAGAAACTCCTGTAAAGAGGAAGACAATCGAGTGTGTCGCAAAGTGACCAGAACAGCTCAAGGCGTCATATCTTAGCCGCATGCCGATCAGAGCGAAATGCCCTTGTCAGGGCATCGCGCTCAGACGGCTGCCGCCAAATCCGGGTTTTCTCCCAGCAGCGGCGTTTGCTGATCGGCCAGCCAACGCGCCACCAACGGCCAGACGTCCGTTTGCGCGGCTTTGCTGACCAGCATTTCCACGTGGCCGAAATTATCGCCAAAGCCCCGTTCGCGGCCCAGGTTGATGAATTGCTTGTGCTCGGAGCCGAGCTGATCGAACAACTTGCGGCACGCCCACGCTGGATCCTGATGATCGCCGACCGCACTCACCGCCAGAATCGGCATCTGGACGTTGGCCAAACCCGCCCACCAATCCTTGTCGGCATCGCCAAAACGCCCGAACAGGCCGTACCAGCGCATGCTTTCCAGGGCCAGGCCAATCGGCTCGTCCTCCGGGCCGCGCTTGAGTCGTGTACCCGACAGCTGCGCAAAGCGCTTGAGAATGAAGCGTCCGCTCCATTCCACCGGCGGAATCTTCAGCGGCCAATAGGTGCGGCTGACCTGCGTGCCGAAGAATGCCGCAGACGCCACCACTGGCTCGCCGATGTATTCGCCGCCCAATGCCGCCGCCAGCGTAATCCCGCCCAGCGAGTGGCCGAGCCAGTGCGGGATCTGGCCGCTCTGCTCACGCACGAACGCGCCAATGGCCGGCAGGTCGTAACGAGCGTAGTCGGCAACGCGATTCTTGCGGTAATTCTGATTGCGCTGGGACAGGCCATGACCGCGCATTTCCGGAATCCACACATCGAATCCCAACCGCGTCAGGTAGGCGCCCAGCCCCAGCCCTTTCGGGGAGAACCAGAAACGGCGATTGGAGAAACTGCCGTGAAGCAAAATGACCGGAACGCCGCGCGCCTCGGAGCCGTCCGCCATGCCCAGGCGCGTGACGGCCAGCTCGACGGTGCCGTCAGGACTGTTGCCCGGTTTCAAACGGTAAACATCTTCGCTCAGATCACCGCGTCGTTCGGCGCTGATCAGGGCGACAGGAAATAGGTTGCTGCTGCTTTGCATAATGCTCTTGCACAAAAAAGGGCGGCATCCAGAGGAGCCCGCCCTACATGAATCAAAAGGGGTCGGTCAGTGACCGGCCCCTTCACTCACCGATCAAGCCTGAGCCTGACCTTCGGCCAGGAAGAACCAGGTTTCCAGCACGGAATCCGGGTTCAACGACACGCTTTCGATGCCCTGTTCCATCAGCCATTTGGCCAGGTCCGGGTGGTCCGAAGGGCCCTGACCGCAAATGCCGATGTACTTGCCTGCCTTGTTGCACGCCTGAATCGCGTTGGCCAACAGCTTCTTGACCGCTGGATTACGCTCGTCGAACAAGTGCGCGATGATCCCGGAGTCACGGTCCAGGCCCAGCGTCAGCTGAGTCAGGTCGTTGGAACCGATGGAGAAGCCGTCGAAGAATTCGAGGAATTCTTCCGCCAGGATCGCGTTGGACGGCAGTTCGCACATCATGATCACGCGCAGACCGTTGTCACCACGGGCCAGACCGTTTTCGGCCAGCAGGTCGACGACCTGGCTCGCTTCGCCCAGGGTGCGAACGAACGGCACCATGATTTCAACGTTGGTCAGGCCCATCTCGTTGCGCACGCGCTTGAGGGCGCGGCACTCGAGTTCGAAGCAGTCACGGAACGATTCGCTGATGTAACGCGACGCGCCACGGAAACCCAGCATCGGGTTTTCTTCTTCCGGCTCGTAGAGCTTGCCGCCGATCAGGTTCGCGTATTCGTTGGACTTGAAGTCCGACAGACGCACGATGACCTTTTTCGGGTAGAACGCTGCTGCCAGGGTGCTGATGCCTTCGACCAGTTTCTCGACGTAGAAGCCGACCGGGTCGTTGTAACCGGCAATGCGCTTGTCGACGCTGTCCTTGATGTCCTGCGGCAGGCCGTCGTAATTCAACAGCGCCTTGGGGTGAACACCGATCATGCGGTTGATGATGAATTCCAGACGGGCCAGGCCCACACCGGCGTTCGGCAGTTGCGCGAAGTCGAAGGCGCGGTCCGGGTTGCCGACGTTCATCATGATCTTGAACGGCAGATCAGGCATCGCGTCCACGGAGTTCTTCTTGATGTCGAAGCCCAGTTCGCCTTCGAAGATGTAGCCGGTGTCGCCTTCGGCGCAGGACACGGTCACGCCCTGGCCGTCTTTCAACAGCTGGGTCGCGTTGCCGCAACCGACCACGGCCGGGATGCCCAGCTCGCGAGCGATGATCGCCGCGTGGCACGTACGGCCGCCACGGTTGGTGACGATGGCGCTCGCGCGCTTCATGACCGGTTCCCAGTCCGGGTCGGTCATGTCGGATACCAGCACGTCGCCCGGCTGGACTTTGTCCATCTCGGACACGTCCTTGATGATGCGGACCTTGCCGGCGCCGATGCGCTGGCCGATGGCGCGACCTTCAACCAGCACGGTGCCGGTTTCTTTCAACAGGTAACGTTCCATGACGTTGGCCTGGGTGCGGCTTTTCACGGTTTCAGGACGGGCCTGAACGATGTAGAGCTTGCCGTCGTCGCCATCTTTGGCCCATTCGATGTCCATCGGGCACTTGTAGTGCTTTTCGATGATCATCGCTTGTTTGGCCAGTTCGCTGACTTCGGCGTCGCTCAGGCAGAAACGTGCGCGATCGGCCTTGTCGACGTCGATGGTCTTGACCGATTTACCGGCCGTGGCGACTTCGCCGTAGATCATCTTGATGGCTTTGCTGCCCAGGTTGCGACGCAGGATCGCCGGACGGCCAGCGGCCAGTGTGTGCTTGTGGACGTAGAATTCGTCGGGGTTCACCGCGCCCTGAACGACGGTTTCACCCAGGCCGTAGGCGCCGGTGATAAACACCACGTCACGGAAACCCGATTCGGTATCGAGGGTGAACATCACGCCGGCAGTGCCGGTTTCGGAGCGGACCATGCGCTGTACGCCGGCCGACAGGGCTACCAACTTGTGGTCGAAGCCCTGATGCACGCGGTAGGAAATCGCGCGATCGTTAAACAGTGAGGCGAACACCTCTTTGGCGGCGCGAATGACGTTTTCGACACCACGGATGTTCAGGAAGGTTTCCTGCTGACCGGCGAAAGAAGCGTCCGGCAGGTCTTCGGCGGTAGCGGAAGAGCGCACGGCCACGGCCATGTCAGGGTTGCCGGCCGACAGCGTGGCGAACGCGGTACGGATCTCGGCGTTGAGCTTCTCGGGGAATTCGGCTTCCATGATCCATTTGCGGATCTGGGCGCCGGTCTTGGCCAGGGCGTTGACATCATCGACGTCCAGGGCGTCGAGGGCGGCGTGGATCTGATCGTTCAGGCCGCTCAGTTCCAGAAAATCACGATAAGCCTGAGCTGTCGTGGCGAAGCCACCGGGCACCGATACACCGGCACCTGCAAGGTTACTGATCATCTCGCCCAGGGATGCGTTCTTGCCCCCTACGTGCTCTACATCATGGACGCCGAGCTTATCGAGGGAAACTACGTACTCTACCAAGGTGATCTCTCCACTAACTGTGTTGGAAAAGCTCAGAAGCCGGCGGCTCGGGGGAGCGTTTGCCAGCTGTATGGCCTGGACCTGGAAAATAAGTGAGAATGCGGGCCATTGGCGGCCAGCAAATCGCGCCTATCATATCCAAGAATGATCATTAGCTTAAGGCCCAAGGTGCAAATGAAGTTGATCACCCAGCCGCCCTCCACCTTCCAAAGCTCACCTGCAATTCGGGCAGGCCTGAACTTGGTGATGCACGGATGGCCGCACGGTTTTTCT
>NZ_JBNNWE010000030.1:0-59035 GCF_050280905.1 Pseudomonas sp. NPDC086278 | reverse complement strand
AAGAGCGCGTGGTCGAGCGTCTGGGCGGCAATCAGTTGATCCCGCTGGACATCCGCATCATCGCCGCGACCAAGGAAGACCTGCGCCAGTCCGCACACCGACGTTTCCTACATCGCTTGCGCCCGCAAGCTGCTGTCGGTGCCGGAAGTCATCTACCCGCAATTCGCTACGCACAACGCCCACACCTTGTCGGCCATTTACCACATTGCCGGCCAGAACTATTACCCCGGCCAGTACGAGTTCCAGTGCCTGCACGGCATGGGCGAACCGCTGTACGAACAGGTTGTAGGCAAAGTTTCCGAAGGCAAGTTGAACCGTCCGTGCCGCGTGTACGCTCCGGTCGGTACTCACGAAACACTGCTGGCGTACCTGGTACGTCGTCTGCTGGAGAACGGCGCGAACACTTCGTTCGTCAACCAGATCGCCGATCAATCCATTTCGATTCAGGCGCTGGTCGCCGATCCGGTGGCCAGCATCGAGAAGATGGCGACGGCGGAAGGTGGTTTCGGCCTGCCGCACCCGCGCATCCCGCTGCCGCGTGATCTGTATGGTGCCGAGCGCGCCAACTCCAGCGGCATCGACATGGCCAACGAACACCGTCTGGCGTCGCTGTCCTGCGCGCTGCTGGCCACCGCACACAACAGCTGGAAAGCCGCGCCGATGCTCGGTTGCGCCTCCAGCACCGAAACCCCTGCACCGGTGTTGAACCCGTCGGATCTGCGCGACGTGGTCGGCCATGTCCAGGAAGCGACCGTCGAAGACGTCGACAACGCGATCCAGTGCGCCCTGAACGCCGGCCCGATCTGGCAGGCCACCCCGCCGGCCGAACGCGCCGCGATCCTGGAACGCGCCGCCGATTTGATGGAAGGCGAGATCCAGCCGTTGATGGGGCTGTTGGCTCGCGAAGCCGGCAAGACCTTCGCCAACGCCATCGCCGAAGTGCGTGAAGCCGTGGACTTCCTGCGTTATTACGCGGTGCAGGCGCGCAACGATTTCACCAACGACGCCCACCGCCCATTGGGCCCGGTGGTCTGCATCAGCCCGTGGAACTTCCCGCTGGCGATCTTCAGTGGCCAGGTTGCTGCTGCGCTCGCTGCCGGCAACCCGGTATTGGCCAAGCCTGCGGAACAAACCCCGTTGGTGGCGGCTCAAGCCGTGCGTTTGCTGCTCGAAGCCGGGATTCCCGAAGGCGTGCTGCAACTGCTGCCGGGCCGTGGCGAAACAGTAGGCGCCCGTCTGGTCGGCGATGAGCGGGTCAAAGGCGTGATGTTCACCGGTTCAACCGAAGTTGCGCGCTTGCTGCAACGCAATGTCGCCGGTCGCCTGGATGCCCAGGGTCGGCCGATTCCACTGATCGCTGAAACCGGCGGCCAGAACGCGATGATCGTCGACTCTTCGGCACTGACCGAACAGGTTGTGATCGACGTCGTTTCCTCGGCATTCGACAGCGCCGGCCAACGTTGCTCGGCACTGCGGGTGCTGTGTTTGCAGGAAGATTCCGCCGACCGTGTCATCGAAATGCTCAAGGGCGCCATGGCTGAATGCCGTCTGGGCAACCCTGAACGCCTGTCCGTGGACATCGGCCCGGTGATCGACGCCGAAGCCAAGGCGGGCATCGAGAAACACATCCAGGCCATGCGCGACAAAGGTCGCAACGTGTACCAGGTGGCCATCGCCGACGCCGAGGAAATCAAACGCGGCACCTTCGTCATGCCGACCCTGATCGAGCTGGAAAGCTTCGACGAGTTGCAACGCGAGATTTTCGGCCCGGTACTGCACGTGGTTCGCTACAAACGCAAAGACATCGACCAACTGATCGGCCAGATCAATGCCTCCGGCTACGGCCTGACGCTGGGTGTTCACACCCGGATCGACGAGACCATCGCCAAGGTGATCGATAACGTCAACGCCGGTAACGTCTACGTGAACCGCAACATTGTTGGCGCCGTGGTCGGTGTGCAGCCGTTCGGTGGCGAAGGCCTGTCGGGCACCGGTCCGAAGGCTGGCGGCCCGCTGTACCTGTACCGCTTGCTGTCGACGCGCCCTGCCGACGCCATCGAACAATCCTTCGCTCGCGGTGACGCTGTCGCTGCACCGGACGTTCGTCTGCGCGATGCCATGAGCAAGCCGCTGACCGCCCTGCAAGCTTGGGCCGACAGCAACAAGTTTGCCGACCTGAGCGCCTTGTGCGTGCAGTTCGCCGCGCAATCGCAAAGCGGCATCACTCGTGTTCTGGCGGGCCCGACCGGCGAGCGCAACAGCTACGCCATCCTGCCGCGCGAACACGTGCTGTGCCTGGCGGAAGTCGAAGGCGATCTGCTGACTCAATTGGCGGCGGTGTTGGCCGTGGGCGGTTCGGCGGTCTGGCCGGAAGCTGATCTGACCAAGGCATTGTTCGCACGGCTGCCGAAGGACATTCAGGCGCGAATCAAACTGGTTTCCGACTGGAACAAGGATGAAGTGGTATTTGATGCGGTCCTGCATCACGGCCATTCCGATCAGCTGCGTGCGGTGTGCCAGCAAGTGGCCAAGCGTGCCGGGGCGATTGTCGGGGTTCATGGGTTGTCCCAAGGCGAGACCAACATTGCGCTGGAGCGCTTGGTGATCGAGCGGGCGTTGAGCGTTAACACCGCGGCGGCGGGTGGTAATGCGAGCTTGATGACCATCGGCTAAACCGCTTCAAAACCAGGCGCCCGCAATGGTCGCCTGGTATGCAAAACCCCTTGTGGGAGCGGGCTTGCTCGCGAAGGCGGTGTGTCAGTCGACATCACATTGACTGTTACACCGCCTTCGCGAGCAAGCCCGCCCCCACATTTGATCAGTGGTTCTCGCCGACCACCATCACGCTCATCAATCATCCTGTTCAGCTTTTATTCGCGAGCCTAGACTCGGCCCATCCCCAAAAAAGGCAGGCCGACATGTCCGAGACGTTGCTCAGTTCCCGCAATCTGGCTTTCGAGCTGTACGAAGTCCTCGATGCCGAGGGCCTGACCCAGCGTGAGCGGTTCGCCGAGCACAATCGCGAGACGTTCGACGCCGCCATCGGCACCGCCCGCAACATCGCCGAAAAGTTCTTCGCCCCGCACAACCGCAAGGGTGACGAGAACGAGCCGCGCTATGAGAACGGTCAGGCAATTCTGATTCCTGAGGTAAAACCGGCGGTGGATGCCTTCCTCGAGGCCGGTTTCCTCAATGCCGCGCGCAGTTTCGACGCCGGTGGCATGCAACTGCCGACGTTGTTGTCCCAGGCCTGCTTCGCACATTTTCAATCGGCCAACGCGGCATCTACCTCGTATCCGTTCCTGACCATGGGCGCGGCCAATCTGATTGAGAGTTTTGGCACCGAGGAGCAGAAACGGCGCTTCCTGCAACCGATGATCGACGGGCGCTTCTTCGGCACCATGGCGCTGACCGAGCCGCATGCCGGGTCATCGCTGTCGGATATTCGTACGCGTGCGGAGCCGGCGTCTGACGGCACCTACCGCCTCAAGGGCAACAAGATCTTCATCTCCGGCGGCGACCATCCGCTGTCGGAAAACATCGTGCACATGGTGCTGGCCAAATTGCCGGACGCACCTGCCGGGGTGAAGGGCATTTCGCTGTTTATCGTGCCCAAGTTTCTGGTCAACGATGACGGCAGCCTCGGCCAGCGCAACGACGTGTTGCTGGCCGGGTTGTTCCACAAGATGGGCTGGCGCGGCACCACCTCCACCGCGCTGAACTTCGGCGATAACGGCGAGTGTGTCGGCTATCTGGTGGGCAAGCCGCACCACGGCCTGAGCTACATGTTCCAGATGATGAACGAGGCGCGGATCGGCGTCGGCATGGGCGCGGTGATGCTCGGTTACGCCGGCTACCTGTACTCGCTGGAATATGCCCGCGAACGTCCCCAAGGTCGCGTGCCGGACAGCAAGGACCCGAACACCGCGCCGGTGGCGATCATTCAACACGCCGACGTCAAGCGCATGTTGCTGACGCAAAAGGCCTACGTCGAAGGTTCGTTCGACCTTGGCTTGTATGCGGCGCGGCTGTTCGACGACACCACGACGCTGGAGAGCGAAGCCGCGCGCAAACAGGCCCACGAGCTATTGGACTTGCTGACGCCGATCGTCAAATCCTGGCCGTCGGAGTTTTGCCTGAAGGCCAACGAACTGGCGATCCAGATCCTCGGTGGCCACGGTTATACCCGCGAATATCCGGTGGAACAGTATTACCGCGACAACCGTTTGAACCCGATTCACGAAGGCACGCATGGCATTCAGTCGCTGGATTTGCTGGGCCGCAAACTGGCGCAAAACGGTGGCGCGGGGCTCAAGCAATTGATCCGGCTGATCGCCAACACCGCCGAACGCGCCCAGGCGTACGAGTCGCTGACCGCACTGCGTGAACCGCTGGAGAAACTGGTGGCGCGCCTGCAAACGGTGACCATCGGTTTGCTGACGGACCTGGGGCAGGGCAAGGTCAACAGCAGCCTGGCGAACTCGGCGCTGTATTTGAAAGTGTTCGGGCACACGGTGATTGGCTGGCGCTGGCTGGAACAGGCGATTCGCGCCGAGGAAGGGTTGGCCAGGGGCAACGCGGCGGATGTGAGCTTCTATAAAGGCAAGCTGCAGGCGGCGCGGTATTTCCTGACCTGGGAAGTGCCGGGTTGCCACCATGAACTGGCGATTCTTGAGGCGCGGGATGATGTGTGTTTGACGATGCAGGATGAGTGGTTCTGATCCAGGCCCCTTTAGCGCTGCTGAAATCCATTCGCGGGCAAGCCCGCTCCCACAGGGTCGGTGTTTACAGATCCAATGTGGGAGCGGGCTTGCTCGCTATGGCGCGGTTAACTGTGGGAGCGGGCTTGCTCGCGAAGAGGCCAGCGCTGACGACGCGTCAGTTGAGCTTGAACCCACCCATCTGCCGCGCCAAATCATCGGCCAGGCGCTGCAAGGTCTGACAATCTTCACGACAAGCCCTGACCTCCCCGGCGGTAGCCCGGGCCAGATCGGAAATCCCTTGCACGTTGCGGTTGATCTCTTCGGTCACCGCCGACTGCTCCTCCGTCGCCGTCGCCACCTGATGGTTCATGTCGCTGATGCGCTCGACCTGCCCGGTGATCGCCGTCAACGACGCCCCGGTGCGCTGGCTCGATTCAACCCCTGTGCCCGTCGCCGCTTGCCCGGAATGCATCGATGACACGGCATTCTCGGCGCCTTGTTTGAGGCTGCCGATCATCTGCTGAATCTCATCCGTCGATGACTGAGTCCGTCGCGCCAGCGTTCGCACTTCATCCGCCACCACCGCAAACCCGCGCCCCATGTCGCCGGCCCGCGCCGCTTCGATGGCCGCGTTCAGCGCCAGCAAATTGGTCTGCTCGGAAATCCCGCGAATCACCGCCAATACCTGATCGATCGACGCCACCTGATTGGCCAACTCACCGACGGCATGGGCGGCGAGGCCGATTTCATCGGACATGCTTTCGATATGCCGAATCGAACCGCCGACCACTTCCCGCGCCTGCATCGCTTCGTCGCGAGCGTTCTGCGAAGCGACCGCCGCGTTGCCGGCGTTCTGGGCGATTTCCTGCACGGTCAGGCCCATTTCGTGAACGGCCGTGGCGACCATGTCGGTCATTTCCTGCTGGCGCCCGGAACGCTCGGCGGTGTTGTCCACCACCTTCGCCACTTGGCTGACAGCGGTACGCAAGCGTTCGCTGGTGGTCAGCACTTCGCCAATCATCTCGCGCTGACTGTCCAGAAAGCGGTTGAAACCGCGCGCCAGGTCGCCCAGCTCATCGGCGCGACTGGCATCCAACCGGTGAGTCAGATCCCCACCGCCGCTGCCGATGGCTACCAGCGCCGCTGTTACCTGGCGGATCGGGCGCACCAAACCACGGGCCAGCAACACCACCAGCATCAGGCACACCAGCGCCACCGCCAGGCCGATGCCGCCGCTCATCCACATCGCGCGACGGGCCTCGGCGTAAATCTGCGCCTGGGGCACTTCGGCCACCAGCGTCCAGCCCAAGTCCCGCAACGGCAGGCTCAGCGCCAGATAATCTTCGCCGTCCCGCACAAAACCGCTGCTGGTGGCGGCTTTTTGACCCATGACCGCTTGTGCCGCCGGCGCGCCAATTTGCTCGGCCAAGGTGCGTTTGCCGCTGAATTTCGCCTCGGGATGCACCTGGATCAAACCGTCGGAACGCACGAGATAGACCTTGCCGCGCGCCCCGAAGTTGAAGTTGTGGATCAGCTGCGACAGCTCGTTCAGGCTCAGGCCAAGCCCGGCGACGCCCACGACTTTGCCCGCCTGCTCGACCTTGAGGTCGATGAACAGCGCCAATTCTCCGGTCGCGGTGTCAGTGTCGATATTGAGGGTGCGCGGCTGGTTACTGTCCAGAAACGAGTAGAACCAGGCGTCTTTGGGATTGGCACGGCTGAGGGTCCGGTCCAGGCCTTTTTCCGTGAAGTAGTGGTTTGAGGATGTGCCGACGATCAGCGCGGTAAACGCTTTGTGCTCGGCGCGGATGCCTTCCAGGTACTGCACAAACGTGGCGGTCTGCGCACTGTCTTCACCCCCGGCCAACCAGTCGCGCACCATGCTGTTGCTGGCGATGTCCTTGGCGGCGGTGAGGGGTTGAACGAGGATTCGTTCGATGTCGTTGCGCATCGCTTCGATGCTCGACGGCAGCGCTTGTTCGACCAGATAGCTCTGGGCGAGACGGTTAACCACCAGGGTATAAATGCCCGCCACGATCAGAATACTGACCAGCAGGGCGGTGCCCATACTCAGGATTAACTGCCATTGAATACTGCGTCGCCAGAACTGCATGGAGCACCCCCAAAGAATAAGTGGCTGAAACACTGCAACAGCCGTGCCGATTGTATACAACGCTTATCGACAATTTATTCTCTGGTTGTGCGCAAAGCTGATCAGGCCTGATTGATCGTCTTGGAGATCACTTCAACCGTGGCGCTGACTTGCTCTTGGTAACGGTCGAGTTCGAACTTGTGCTGCTTTTGCATCTCGATCTGCTGGGAACACAGGTTCATCGCAGCCAGCACCAACAGGCGATCACCGATCAGCGTCGGGTACTTCCTTTTAGTGTCGGCCAGAGCAGCCTTCAACATCATGGCGGCGTCCAGCAGGGTTTGCTCTTCCCCGGCCGGTGCCTTGATCGAATAGTCCTCCCCCAGGATCGAGACGACTTTTACCCCTGCGGCGCCTTGATTCATGCGCTTACCGGGCCGGCGCTGACGCGCTCGACCAGGGCCTGGATGCGGGCGGCAGTGGCGCCTTGTTTCTCTTCCTGTTCCATCAGGCTCAGTTGCAGGCTTTCGTTTTCATCCTTGGCCTGGGCCAGTTCTGCACTCAGGGATTGGTTGGTGCCTAGCAGCGTCTGGTTCTGTTGCACCAGGTCGCTGACCAGTTGTTCCAATTGGCTTAGGGATGCTTCCAACATTTTGATTTTCCAAGCATTTCAAGGGGCGCGTACGATAAAGAAAAGTCACCACGGATGCCAGGGTTATTGGGGCGCAAAGCCTTGATTTTCCTGGCGAGCGACCTTCCTCGCGAACTTAAAAGACTGTGATTGGCGAATCTGGTTCCTGCACTTCGTCGCCATGGGACGCCTGTGGCAAATACGCGCAGCCATTCAAGACTTCAGTCGCGTGACCGATAAGTCACCCATACGTCAGTCTCAGCGCCGCACGGATAGCGCTCTTTTCGGTAAACACCATGTCCCTTCGTAATATGAATATCGCGCCGCGGGCGTTCCTCGGTTTCGCCCTGATTGGCGGTTTGATGCTGGTTCTGGGGGTGTTTGCCTTGAACCAGATGAGCAAGATCCGCGGTGCCGCCGAAAACATCACGTCGAACAGCGTGCCGAGCATTCAAAGCCTCGACGAGTTCACGCAGTTGACCCTGCGCCTGCGCGTGCTCTCTTACCGTTTGCTGGTGAACCGCGAACCGGACATCCAGCAAAAAACCATGGACCTGCTGGAATCGCGCAACCAGCAAATCCGCAGCGCTCAGGCGATCTACGAAAAACTGATCAGCGGCCCGCAGGAACGTGCGGCCTACGATCAATACGTGCAGTTGCTCGGCCAGTACCGCCAGATCGAAGACCGCATGAAAACCTTCTCGCGCAACAATCAGGTCGACGAACTGCGCACCCTGCTCAACACCGATTTGCTGGCCAACTCTGAAGCCGTCAACACGGTGTTGAACCGCTTGCTGGAAATCAACACCCAGCAAGCCGTCGACACCAACCAGCAAGCCGCCGACCAATATTCCTCGGCCTTTAACCTGGTGGTGACGTTGCTGGTGCTCGCCACTGGCCTGACCTTGCTGTTCGCCTGGCTGTTGACCAACAGCATCACCAAGCCCATCGCCAACGCCTTGAATGCTGCCGAGGAAATTGCCGAAGGCAACCTGACGCGCCCGATCACCGTCGATGGCGCAGACGAAGCCGGCCGCTTGCTGCAGGCCATGGCGAAGATGCAGGACAAGCTGCGCGACACCCTGCAACGAATTTCCGGCTCGGCCACGCAACTGGCGTCCGCCGCTGAAGAACTCAACAGCGTCACCGACGAAAGTGCTCGCGGCCTGACCCGGCAGAATAACGAAATCGAACAAGCCGCCACGGCGGTCAACGAGATGACCAGCGCCGTGGAAGAAGTCGCGCGCAACGCGGTGAGCACCTCCGAAGCCTCGAAAAACGCCACCACCTCGGCCGGTGATGGCCGTGATCTGGTGCAGGAAACCGTCACCGCCATCGAACGCATGAGCGCCGATGTGCAAAGCACCGCGACCTTGATTGGCGACCTGGCCAACGAATCCCGCGACATCGGCAAGGTGCTGGACGTGATCCGTGGCCTGGCGGACCAGACCAACCTGCTGGCGCTGAACGCCGCGATTGAAGCCGCGCGCGCCGGTGAAGCCGGGCGTGGTTTTGCGGTGGTCGCGGATGAAGTTCGCGCCCTGGCGCATCGTACCCAACAGTCGACCAGCGAAATCGAACGCATGATCGGCAGCATCCAGAGCGGCACCGAGCATGCGGTGGATTCGATGCGCAACAGCACCGAGCGTGCGGAATCGACACTGAACATCGCCCGGGGTGCGGGGATGTCGCTGGACACCATCAACAGCGCGATTGTCGAGATCAACGAACGCAACCTGGTGATCGCCAGCGCGGCTGAAGAGCAGGCGCAGGTGGCGCGGGAAGTGGATCGCAACCTGGTGAACATTCGTGATTTGTCGGTGCAGTCGGCGACCGGCGCCAGTCAGACGAGCGCGGCGAGCAATGAGCTGTCACGCCTGGCGCTGGACCTGAACAACATGGTCGGACGGTTCAGCCTGTAACGGCCAACAGCCTTTTTGTGGCTGATCGGCTTTTGAGCCCAGGGCTTTGAGCTTTGAGCTTGTGGGCTTATAGGCTTGTGGGCTTACAGGCTTCCGTGGCGAGGGGGCTTGCCCCCGTTCGACTGCGAAGCAGTCGCAAAACAGCCGACCTCATTCAATTGATATACCGCGGCGCCTGAATTCAGGGCCGCTCCACGACCCAACGGCGGCAAGCCCCCTCCCCACCACAGCAAAAGCTTTTTGACAGCATCACATTTCAACAGGTTAGAATCGCTGGCACGCAGACTGCATGGTCAGTTTGTGCCCGCCTTATCAGTTTTCTGGAGTACTGCCTTTGAATGCGACGACCATCAACAGCCTGTTCTTGATCGGCGCGTTGCTGGTAGGTGCGAGCATTCTGGTGAGTTCCCTGTCGTCCCGCCTCGGCATCCCGATTCTGGTGATCATCCTGGCCGTGGGCATGGCCGCCGGCGTCGATGGCGGCGGGATCATTTTCGATAACTACCCGACGGCCTACCTGGTCGGCAACCTCGCCCTCGCGGTGATCCTGCTCGACGGCGGTTTGCGCACCCGAGTGTCGAGCTTTCGCGTGGCATTGTGGCCGGCGTTGTCGCTGGCCACCGTCGGCGTGTTGATTACCACCGCGCTGACCGGCATGGTCGCCGCGTGGCTGTTCAACCTCAACATCATTCAGGGCCTGCTGATCGGCGCCATCGTCGGTTCCACCGACGCCGCGGCGGTGTTCTCGCTGCTGGGCGGCAAAGGCCTGAACGAACGGGTGACCGCCAGCCTCGAAATCGAATCCGGCAGCAACGACCCGATGGCGGTGTTTCTCACCGTCACCCTGATCGACATGCTCGCCAGCGGCCAGACCGGTTTGCACTGGAGCCTGCTCGGGCACTTCGTGCGTGAGTTCGGCATTGGCGCGGTCATCGGCCTCGGCGGCGGCTGGGTCATGTTGCAACTGGTCAACCGGATCAATCTGGCTAACGGCCTCTATCCGATTCTGGTGATTGCCGGCGGGCTGGTGGTGTTCGCGCTGACCAACGCCCTGCACGGCAGCGGCTTCCTCGCGGTTTACCTCTGCGGCCTGGTGATCGGCAACCGCCCGGTGCGCAGCCGCCACGGCATTCTGCACATGCTCGACGGCATGGCCTGGCTCGCGCAAATCGGCATGTTCCTGGTGCTGGGCCTGCTGGTCACCCCGCACGACTTGCTGCCCATCGCCCTGCCCGCTCTCGGTTTGGCGCTGTGGATGATTCTGTTTGCGCGGCCGCTGTCGGTGCTGGTCGGGCTGCTGCCGTTCAAGGCGTTCCACGGGCGCGAGAAGGCGTTTATTTCCTGGGTCGGCCTGCGTGGCGCGGTGCCGATCATTCTGGCGGTGTTCCCGCTGATGGCCGGCCTGCCCAACGCGCAGCTCTACTTCAACCTCGCGTTCTTCATCGTGCTGGTGTCGCTGCTGGTGCAGGGCACAAGCCTGCCGTGGGTGGCGAAGCTGTTGAAGGTGACCGTGCCACCGGAGCCGGCGCCGATCTCGCGCGCCGCGCTGGAAGTCCACGTCACCAGCGAGTGGGAGCTGTTCGTTTATCGCCTCGGCGCCGAGAAATGGTGCATCGGCTCGCCGCTGCGCGAACTGAAAATGCCCGAAGGCACTCGCATCGCCGCCCTGTTTCGTGGCCAGCAACTGCTCCATCCGTCGGGTAGTACCGTGCTCGAAGTCGATGATTTGCTGTGTGTTATCGGCCATGAACACAACCTTGCGGCCCTCGGCAAACTCTTCAGCCAGGCGCCACAGCGCGGCCTCGATTTGCGCTTCTTCGGCGACTTCGTGCTTGAAGGAGACGCCCAACTGGCCGCGGTTGCAGCGCTGTACGGGTTGAAGGTCGAAGGCATCGATCCGGACATGTCCCTGGCCCAGTTCATTGCACAAAAAGTCGGCGGTGCACCGGTCGTGGGCGACCAGGTGGAGTGGAACAACACCATCTGGACGGTCGCGGTCATGGAAGGGAACAAGATCGGCAAAGTGGGCGTCAGATTCCCCGAAGGAAGTCGCCCGGGTCCGGGACTCTTCCTCTAAACTCCACTCTTCGTCTCGTTCTCGATCGGTCTTTATGTCAACCCTGCGCACCTTTTTCATCATCGCCCTGCTGGGCTTGAGTCTTTCTGTCGGCACGTTGCAAGCGGCCGAACCGCCATCCAGCGAAGCCGTGCAGGCGAGCCTGGACAAGATCGCCGATCGCAAGCTGCCGGAAGCCGATCAGAAAGCCCTGCAAACCATCCTGCAAAACACGCTGAACCAGCTCAATAACCGGCGTGATTACGAGCAGAAGCTGACGGATCTCAAGCAACAGCTCGCCTCCGCGCCGAAGCAGAACATCGAAAACCAGCGCGAACTGGTTCGCCTCAAAGGCACCAAAGTGCAGCCGGTGGCGCAGCGTTACGCCAACCAGACGATTCAGCAACTCGAGCAAATGCTCACCGAGCGCTCGACTCAACAGAGCGATCTGCAAAAAGCGCTGGCTGACGCCAACAGCCTGGTGATCACCGCCCAGACTCGCCCCGAGCGCGCTCAAGCGGAAATCTCTTCCAGCCAGACCCGCATCCAGCAAATCAACAACACCCTCAAGACCGGCAAAGACGCCGGAAAAACCTTGAGCGGCGAGCAGCGTGACTTGCTCAACGCCGAGCTCGCGGCCCTCAACGCATTGATTCCGCTGCGGCGCCAGGAACTGGCCGGCAACAGTCAGTTGCAAGACCTGGGCAACAGCCAGCACGACTTGCTCTCGGAAAAGTCCGACCGTCTCGATCAGGAAATCCAGGAGCTGCAAAACCTGATCAACCAGAAGCGCCTGGCCCAGTCCCAGGAGACCGTAACGCAGCAGTCCATCGAAGCGCAGAAGTCCGGCGGCAGCAGCTTGTTGGCCACTGAAAGCGCGGCCAACCTGAAGCTCTCGGACTACCTGCTCAAAAGCACCGACCGCCTCAACGAAGTCACGCAGCAGAACCTGCAGACCAAGCAGCAACTGGACAACGTGACCCAGAGCGATTCGGCGCTGGACGAGCAAATCAACGTGCTCAAGGGCAGCCTGTTGCTCTCCAAGATTCTCTACAAACAGAAGCAGGCACTGCCGCGACTCAAGCTCGATCGCGACCTGGCGGACCAGATCGCCGACATTCGTCTGTACCAATTCGAAGTCAGCCAGCAACGGGAACTGCTGAGCAATCCGGCGACCTACGTCGACAACCTGCTGGCCTCGCAACCGCCGGAGCAAGTGACCCCGCAACTGCGCAAAAGCCTGCTGGATCTGGCCACGACCCGCGCCGACCTGCTGGAACGGTTGAACCGCGAGTTAAGCGCGGTGCTTAACGAATCCATCACCCTGCAACTCAATCAGAAGCAACTGCTGAGCACCGCACAAAACCTGCGCGCGACCCTCGACGAACAGATGTTCTGGATCCCCAGCAACAAGCCGCTGGACCTGGAATGGATGCGCGCGGTGCCGGAGCGTCTGCAACGCCAGGTCACGACCTTGCCGTGGGCTTCAAGCCTCAGTGAATTGACCGATGGCCTGATTCAGCGACCACTGCTGTTTCTGCCGCTGGTGCTATTGATCGGCGCGCTGCTGTGGCGGCGTAAAAGCCTGTATGCCCGACTCAACAAGGTTCACCAGGACATTGGCCACTTCAAACGTGACAGCCAGTGGCACACGCCGCAGGCGATCCTGATCAATATTCTGTTGGCGATGCCGGTCGCGCTGGGCCTGGCCTTATGCGGTCTGGCGTTGCAGATCGATGCTCGTGGGCAGAACGCCAATATGGGCGCGGCGTTGCTGCAAATGGGCCAGGCATGGCTGGTGTTCTACACCGCGTACCGAATCCTCGCACCGGGCGGCGTGGCCGAACTGCACTTTCGCTGGGAAAAGCCTCAGGTCGAATTCCTGCAAGGCTGGGTGCGGCGACTTGGGCTGGTGGTCATCGCGCTGGTGGCCGTGGTGGCCGTTGCCGAACTGCAACCGGCGGCGCTGGCCGACGATGTGCTGGGCATGCCCGTCGTACTGATCTGCTACGCCCTGATGGCGTGGCTGCTCAGCCGCTTGCTGATCAGCAGCCCGGCTCACGAAAACGCTTCGCTGTTTCGCAAAGCGGTCGGAATCATGTTTACCGTGCTGCCCGTCGCGCTGTTTGTGGCGGTGTGCTTCGGCTACTACTACACCGCGCTGAAACTCAGCGATCGCTTGATCAACACCCTTTACCTGCTGATGTTCTGGCTGGTGATCGAAGCCACCTTCGTGCGCGGCCTCAGCGTTGCGGCACGCCGGCTCGCCTACCAGCGCGCCCTGGCCAAGCGTCAGGCGGCGAAAGAGGCTGGCGATGGCGAAGCGGTGATCGAAGAACCGACACTGGACATCGAGAAGGTCAACGAACAATCCCTGCGCCTGATCCGCCTGGCGTTGCTCGGCGGCTTCATCGCGGCGCTTTACTGGGTCTGGTCCGACCTGATTTCGGTGTTCTCGTACCTCGACAACATCACCCTCTACGAGTACACCAGCGGCACCGGCGCCAACATGAGCATGGTGCCGATCAGCATCGGCGACATGCTCGGTGCGCTGATCATCATCGGCATCACCTTCGCCCTCGCGCGCAACTTGCCGGGGCTGCTGGAAGTGTTGGTGCTGTCCAAGCTGAACCTGGCGCAGGGCAGCGCCTACGCCACCACCACACTGCTGTCATACGTGATCGCCGGCGTCGGCTTCGTCTCGACCCTGTCCACACTCGGCGTGAGCTGGGACAAGTTGCAATGGCTGGTGGCGGCGCTGTCGGTGGGGCTCGGCTTCGGCATGCAGGAGATCTTCGCGAACTTCATCTCCGGCATCATGATCCTGTTCGAGCGCCCGGTGCGGATCGGCGACACCATCACCATCGGCAACCTGTCGGGCACGGTGAGCAAGATCCGCATCCGCGCCACGACCATCACCGACTTCGACCGCAAGGACATCATTGTCCCGAACAAGACGTTCATCACCGGGCAACTGATCAACTGGTCGCTGACCGACACCATTACCCGCGTCACGCTCAAGCTCGGCGTCGATTACGGTTCGGACCTGGACCTGGTGCGAGAGCTGCTGCTCAAGGCCGCGCGCGACAACCCGCGTGTACTCAAGGACCCGGAGCCGCATGTGTATTTCCTGAACTTCGGCGAAAGCACCCTCGACCACGAGTTGCGCATGCACGTGCGCGACCTCGGTGACCGTAACCCGGTGCTGGACGAGGTCAACCGCTTCATCAACCGCGAATTCAAGAAACAGCACATCAACATCTCGTTCCGGCAGATGGAGGTTTACCTCAAGAACCTGCACGGCCAGGAATACAAACTGGTGCCCATCGAGTCCGAAACCAAAACCATCGTGCCGATGGCCGATGGCAAACCGCTGCAAGAGCCGCCGGCCGCCAAGCTCGACTAACCGCCCTATCCCTAGCAGAATGCCCGGACATTCTGCTGGAGATGGCCGGTGAAAGCCCTCGACGAACTGACCTTCGATAATCGCTTCGCACGCCTGGGCGATGCATTTTCCGCCCACGTGCTGCCCGAGCCCATCGACAATCCGCGTCTGGTCGTTGCCAGCCCCGCCGCCATGGCGTTGCTGGACCTCGACCCGGCCGTGGCCGAAACCCCGGAATTCGCCGAGCTGTTCAGCGGCCACAAGCTGTGGGCTGACGCGGTGCCGCGGGCGATGGTCTATTCCGGTCATCAGTTCGGTTCGTACAACCCACAACTGGGCGATGGTCGCGGCTTGTTGCTCGGCGAGGTTTATAACGAGGCCGGCGAACACTGGGACCTGCACCTCAAGGGCGCGGGCCAGACGCCTTTTTCGCGCATGGGCGATGGCCGCGCCGTGTTGCGTTCGTCGATCCGCGAATTCCTCGCCTCCGAAGCGCTGAACGCCCTGAACATCCCGACCACCCGCGCCCTGTGCGTGATCGGCTCCGACACCCCGGTGTGGCGCGAGAAGCAGGAGCGCGCCGCCATGGTCCTGCGCCTGGCACCCAGCCACGTGCGCTTCGGGCATTTCGAATATTTCTACTACACCAAGCGTCCCGAGCAGCAAAAAGCCCTCGGCGAACACGTCCTGGCCATGCACTTCGCGCAATGCCTTGAGCAACCGGAGCCGTACCTGGCGATGTTCCGTGAAATCGTCGAGCGCAATGCCGAGCTGATCGCCAAATGGCAGGCGTATGGCTTCTGCCACGGGGTGATGAACACCGACAACATGTCGATTCTGGGTATCACGTTCGACTTCGGGCCGTTCGCCTTCCTCGACGACTTCGATGCCAATTTCATCTGCAACCACTCCGATGACCAAGGCCGCTATTCCTTCAGCAACCAGGTGCCGATCGGCCAATGGAACCTGAGCGCCCTCGCCCAGGCCCTGACGCCGTTCATCGAGGTCGACGCCCTGCGCGAAACCCTCGGCCTGTACTTGCCGCTGTATCAGGCGCATTACCTCGACCTGATGCGCCGCCGTCTCGGTTTCACCACGGCCGAAGACGACGACCAGAAACTGCTGGAGCAACTGCTGCAACTGATGCAGAACAGCGGCGTCGACTACACCTTGTTTTTCCGCCGCCTGGGGGATGAATCACCCGAGTTGGCCGTTACCCGTTTGCGCGACGACTTTGTCGACATCAAGGGTTTCGATGCCTGGGCTGCGCTGTACGTGGCCCGTGTTTCTCGCGAAGGCCTGGCTGATCAGCAACAACGCCGCACCCGGATGCATGCGGTCAATCCGCTGTACATCCTGCGTAATTACCTGGCGCAGAAAGCTATCGATGCTGCGCAAAGTGGCGATTACTCGGAAGTTCGGCGACTGCACGCGGTGTTGAGCAATCCGTTCAATGAGCAGCCGGGAATGGAGAGCTATGCCGAACGGCCACCGGAGTGGGGCAAGCATCTGGAGATCAGCTGTTCGTCGTGAGGCCGGCTAGATAAAGGTCTCCACCGACACTCCGAAGCGCTCGGCCAACCAGCGGATTTGCCGCAGGTTGAGCTGACGCTTGCCGCTCAGGATCTCGGACACGACCGACTGGGTGCCGACACCGGGCAGGTCGCTTTGATTCAAACCGTGTTCGCGCATCAAGTAGCCCAGGACATCGACGCCGCTGGCCTTCGGCATCGGATGATGCTTGTGATCCCACTCCTCGATCCAGTCGCCGATGATGTCCACCAGACTCATCAGCGGATGGGACTCATCGTCGCCGGTCATCTCGAGCAATTCGTCCAGCGCCTGCGCCAAGAGGTCGTAGTCCTCTTCATTCTTCGGCTTGCGCAGCAACGGTGAGACGAACTCCCAATGCTCGGCCGCTCTTTTGATCAGCGCACTCATACCCTTTCCTCCTTCCATTTTCCGCGGTCATATTCGCGGTGATCCAACACATGCTTGATATAAAGCTTTTGCTTTCGATACCTGACAAAAGCGATCAGTCGCAGTTTGTTGCCACCAATATCGAAAACATGAAGTTCACCTACCTTGTCGACAGCAGGAAATATGGCCTTCATCGCCGAGAAATCCGGCGGCGTATTACGTTTGCTCAATCGATACCAATGATCCAATGCGGTGGCTGCCTGCGGCCATTTTGCCTTGGCTTCACGAATTCGTTTTTCGGTGATGACATGCATGCAACATCCTTATCGCATTCTGCTATGGAGAGTAATCCCAGCGCGGACATATCGCAAGTTGCGATAATCATGCGTTGACGAGTGGTCTCGCTGAGTACGATTGAGCCTGGTTTTGTCGCCAAGCGCTGCACGGTTGAAACTGTGAGCAAACGTCTCCAAATAGCAGTTATTGGCTTCTTAACTGGATCACCCTCATGACCGACCCACTCCTCATCCCCTGCCCGCACTGCAACGGCCTCAACCGCATCCCCGCAGAACGCCTCGACGACCACCCGAAATGCGGTCGCTGCAAGGCTGCGGTCTTGCTCAGCAAACCGTTCGAATTGAAGCAAGGCGATTACGCCAGCCAGATCAAGGGTGATCTGCCGCTGTTGGTGGACGTGTGGGCGGACTGGTGTGGGCCGTGCAAGTCGTTTGCGCCGGTGTTCGAGCAGGCGGCGGGGCAATTGGCAGGCAAGTGCCGGCTGGCGAAACTGGACAGCGAGGCGAACCAGCAGTTATCGGCGCAGTTGGGGATCCGCTCGATTCCAAGCTTGATTCTGTTCAAGAACGGTCGAGAGGTGGCCCGCCAGAGTGGGGCTTTCCCGTTACCGCAACTGATGAGCTGGCTGCGCAGCCAAGGGATTTAAATCCACCCCGAATCAACTGTGGGAGCGGGCTTGCTCGCGAAGGCGCAGTGTCAGTCGACATCAATAATGAATGTCACATCGCTTTCGCGAGCAAGCCCGCTCCCACAGGGGTCTGCGTCATCCGCAGGGTTCAGGCTTTTTCCAGCAAGTTATGTAACTCGACAAATTGCTGGGTCAGCTTGTGCCGTGGGTCGAGGTGGATCAGCGGCGTATTGGCCTGGTGTGATTCGCGCATACGCACCGAACTGGCCAAATACACCGGCAACACCGGCAACCCTTCGGCAATCAGCTCGTCGAGGATCTGTTGCGGCAGGCTGGCACGGGCCTGGAACTGATTGACCACGATGCCTTCAACTTCCAGCCCTTCGTTATGGTCTTCCTTCAACTCTTCGATTTCCGCCAACAGGCCGTAAAGCGCCTGACGCGAGAAACTGTCGCAGTCGAAGGGGATCAGCACACGATCAGCGGCAATCAATGCCGAAACCGCGTAAAAATTCAGCGCTGGCGGCGTGTCGAGGTAGATGCGGTCGTAGTCCTCGCTCAGCTCTTCCAGCAATTTGCGCAGCTTGTTGATTTTGTGTTTGGCCTCAAGCTTGGGCTGCAGATCGGCCAGCTCGGCGGTAGCGGTGATGACGTGCAGGTTTTCGAACGGGGTTTCGTAGATGTCGACCTGGTTTTTCTTCGAAAACGGCCCGGAGGACAAGGTCTGCTTGAAGAAGTCGGCAATGCCCATCGGAATGTCATTCCCGGTGAGCCCCGTCAGGTACTGAGTGGAGTTGGCCTGGGCATCGAGATCGACCAATAACGTGCGATAGCCCTCGCTGGCGCTGACCGCCGCCAGATTGCAGGCAATGCTGGACTTGCCCACGCCCCCTTTCTGATTGAACACCACACGCCGCATGTCAAAACCTCCGTGTATCAAAGAATGACCGAGTGTAGTAGTCCACGGCGCTGCTTCGCTACCTCGACGGGAAAGGGACTACGCAGTCAGGTGCGATCGCCAGACAAAAAAATCGCCATCTCCTCAATTAAGCAAGCCTCCAGCCGACAGACATACTCAGTGCGTCGTGGATAATGGCCATTCGACAGCTTTTTCGCGAACCGGACGGTACATTTCATTGCACAAAATGTAACCAGCATTTGCTACACGCCCGCAGCACCGGGATAATGCGCGCCACTCGGCGCCAAGCGCCACGTCAGGCCAGTCGCTTTTTTTTACGACTGGCCACGTCAAGGAAGCCCGCAGGGGCGGGATGAATACCAGTGATCAATTTCAACATCGCCCAATGGCGCGCATGGGCCCCAGGGCTCGAAAGCGTGGACGATTGGCAGGCCTGGAGCCGACAACCGGTCGCTCTCCAGAGCAGCGATGCCGCCCCCGACGTCTCTTTTTTGCCGGCGATGCAGCGCCGACGCCTCAGTCGTCTGGCGCGAATGGCCTTCAGTGTAGGCTGGCCACTGGCCGACGGTCGCAAAGACCTACCGTTGGTCTTTATTTCTCGCCACGGCGAAACCCCGCGCACCTTTGAAATCCTCAGCGATCTGGCCGCTGATCAACCGTTGTCGCCGACCCAATTCAGCTTGTCGGTCCACAACGCGATCATCGGTCTGTGGTCGATCATGCGCGGCGAGACCAGCGAAATGACCGCCCTCGCCGCCGCTGGCGACGGCCTTGAACACGGCATGCTAGAGGCAGCGGCGCTGCTGGCCGAAGGTGCGCCGGCCGTGTTGCTGATCGTCACCGAGGAGCAACCGCCCGAGGCCTACTCGACCTGGATCGACGACGTACCGTTCCCGTACGCGGTCGGGCTGTTGCTGACCCCCGGCAACGACTGGCAGCTGTCGCTGAACAGCACTTCGCAACAATTGTCCAAAGCCCACTGGCCCCATGCCCTGAATCTCTTGCGTACGCTGCTCGGCCCGCAGGCCACCTGCCAACATGCCTGGAAAAATCGTGTATGGAACTGGCAACGCAACCCGTAACCGCCAAGCACCGCGACGCCTACTACTGGCGCCTGCTGGCGACTGCCACAAGCTTCGCCCTGTTCGGGTTGGGCGGGCTGTGCCTGCGGTTGATGGTTTTCCCGCTGCTGAGCTGCCTGCCTGGCAATGCGCAGAAGCATCGGCTGCGGGCGCGCCAGACCGTCAGTCGTTGTTTCTGGTTTTTCGTACGCTTCATGGCTCGCACCGGCGTGCTCACCTACGACATCCAGGGCGCGGAAAAACTCGGGCGTCCAGGGCAGATGATCATCGCCAATCATCCGTCGCTGATCGACGTCGTGTTCCTGATCGGCCTGGTGCCGCATGCCAACTGCGTGGTCAAGCAAAGCCTGTGGGACAACCCCTTCACCCGTGGCCCGCTGCGGCGCACTGAATACATCAGCAACGACGGCAGCATGGACATGCTCGACGCGGCGGCCGACGCATTGAAAAGCGGCCAGACCCTGATCATTTTTCCCGAGGGCACTCGCACCCAGCCAGGCGAACCGCCAGCCTTTCATCGGGGTGGCGCGGCAATCGCCCTGCGCGGTGCGAAAATCCTCACCCCGGTGATTATCAAGGTCAGCCCGGCCACGCTGACCAAGGCCGAGCCCTGGTATCGGATCCCGAAACGCCGCGTGCACTTCAGTTTTCGCGTCGGGGCCGATATAGACCCACAAGCCTTCGCCGCGCTGGGCCCTGCGCCTCAAGCTTCACGCAAGCTCAACGACTATTTGCACCACTACTTTATGAAGGAGCTCGCCGAAGATGAGCGATCTGAATCGTGACATCAAACTGCTGATCATCGACGCACTGGGCCTTGAGGACATTGGCGCCGACGACATCGGCGACGACCAGACGCTGTTCGGCGAAGGCCTGGGCCTGGACTCGGTAGACGCCCTGGAACTCGGCCTGGCGATCCAGAAAAAGTACGGCATCAAAATCGACGCCGACGCCAAAGACACCCGCAATCACTTCACCAACGTGGCGAGCCTTGCGGCGTTCGTCACTGCAAAACAGGCAGCTTGAGACCGGACCATGCAAACTCGTGACGACATTTTCAACACCCTGCGCGATGCCTTGGTCGAACTTTTCGAGCTGGACCCTGAACGCGTGAGCCTCGATTCCAATCTTTATCAGGACCTGGAAATCGACAGCATCGACGCCGTCGACCTGATCGATCACATCAAGCGTCAGACCGGCAAAAAAATCGCCGCCGAAGAGTTCAAATCGGTGCGCACGGTCAGCGACGTGGTCGAGGCGGTCTACCGTCTGGTTCAACCGGCCGCATGAGCCGACTGATCGGCCTTGGCTTGCTGCTCGCGGGCCTGTTGTACCCCTTTGCGGTGTATTTCGGCATGGAACATTTCGCGCCGTGGCAGTTCGGTCTGCTGCTGGGCAGCCTGTGGCTGGCGCGGGCGCTGCTTGGTGTGCGCAAGCCTGGCAGCCTGTGGATGGCGATTACCGCGATTGGTTTCTGCCTGTTGCTGGCGCTGTTCGACAGCCCGCTGTTGCTGCGCTGGTACCCGGTGTTGATCAGCGTGTTCATGCTCGGGCTGTTCGGCCTGAGCCTGAAATTCGGCCCGCCGATGATCGAGCGCCTGGCCCGGCTGCGTGAGCCGCGCTTGCCTGCCAGGGCGATTGTTTATACGCGCCAGGTGACGATTGTCTGGTGTGTGTTTTTCCTCTGTAACGCTGTGCTCGCCGCCGCCCTGACCCTGTGGGCGCCGCTGAGTTGGTGGATGTTGTACACCGGCCTGATTTCCTACGGATTGATGGGCCTGCTGTTTGCCATTGAATGGCTCATACGACAACGGGTACGAGGCCACCCATGAATTGGATAAAACTTGAGCAACTGTTGCTCAAGGCTCACCCGGATCGAGCCGTCACGGCCGAGCCGGCGTTGAATCACGCGCAGCTGTGCGAACAGGCGCTGAGCTTCGCGGCCGGCCTGCAAGCCCACGCTGTGCAGCGCATTGCCGTGCACCTGGAAGACGCCGCCGACCTGGCGATTGCCCTGCTGGGGGCCTGGCGCGCCGGTGTCAGCGTGCTGTTGCCCGCCGACCTGCAACCGCAGACGCGCCAACGCTGGTCCGGCGAAGTCGATCTGTGGCTGACCGATCTGCCGGACGACGCGCACCTCGCGGATTACCGCCCGGCACCGCTGAGCGCCGCAGCACTGGATCTGGATCGCTGTCAGTTGAGCCTGTGCACGTCGGGCTCCAGCGGCGAGCCCAAGCGCATCGACAAAACCCTGCGGCAGATGGCCAACGAAGTTCAGGCGCTGGAGCAGCTGTGGGGCGCGGACCTTGGCGATGCCTGCGTCATCGGCAGCGTCGCCACGCAACATATTTATGGCTTGCTGTTTCGCGTGCTGTGGCCGCTGTGCGCCGGGCGACCGTTCATGCGCAAGCAACTGGCCTTTCCGGAAGACTTGCAACGCGCCAGTCGCGAGCATGCGTCCTTTGCCTGGGTCGCCAGCCCGGCGCTGCTCAAGCGCATGGGCGACAACCTCGACTGGCCGGCGTTGAGTGCGGTGCGTCGGGTGTTTTCCTCCGGCGGCGCCTTGCCAATCGACGCCGCGCTGAGCTTGCGGCAGCGCTTGCAGCAATGGCCGACGGAAATCTTCGGCAGCTCGGAAACCGGTGGCATCGCCTGGCGTCAGGGGCACGATCTCTGGCAACCCTTTGCCGATGTCGAGCTGAGTCAAGAAAGCGACGGCGCCCTGTTGATCGCTTCGCCGTACTTGCCGGTCGGCCACATCGAACACACGGCGGACGCCGCACGCATCGCCGCCGATGGCCGTTTCGAATTGCTGGGGCGGCTCGACCGCATCGTCAAACTGGAAGAAAAACGTATCTCGCTGCCAATGCTCGAACAGGCGCTGCAAGCCCACGACTGGGTCGCCGAAGCGCGGCTGGGCGTGGTGCAGGAAAACCGTGCCTCGCTGGGTGCGCTGCTGGTGCTCAGTGCCTCGGGACTGCACGCGTTGCGCAATCAGGGGAGACGCACCCTCACGCAGGAATTGCGTCAGCACCTGAGCCAGCATTGCGAAGCGCTCGCCTTGCCCAGGCGCTGGCGCCTGCTGCGCCAACTACCCTTGAACGCGCAAGGCAAACTGCCTCAGGCGGACGTCGAAGCCTTGTTGCTGGCGCCGCGCCCGACGGCACCCGAGGTGTTGAATCAGACCGAAGTCGATGGCGAATTAAGCCTGCTACTGGCGGTGCCACCGGACCTCGCGTATTTCAGCGGCCATTTCCCGCAAACCCCGGTATTGCCGGGCGTGGTGCAGGTGGATTGGGCGCTGCACCTGGGCCAGCAATTGATGACACTGCCGGCGAAATTCGCCGGGATGGAAGTGTTGAAGTTCCAGCAACTGGTGCGCCCCGGCGATGAAATCCAGCTGCACCTGCGCTTCGATCCGGAGCGCAGCAAGTTGTATTTCGCCTACCGCAATGAAAGCGCCACCTGCTCCAGCGGGCGGATTTTGCTGGAGGCGGCGCATGTCTGATTTTGCTGAGTGTTTCGCCCTCATTCGCGAGCAAGCCCGCTCCCACAGGGGAATGGCGTCGTGCATAGATCCAAAGTGGGAGCGGGCTTGCTCGCGATGCAGTCACCTCGGTTTATCGGGTGTACGCCAACATGCATAACCCCTGCGCAATCATCCCGGTCTACAACCACGAAAACGCGATCACCACCGTGGTCGACGCGTTGATCGCCCGTGGTTTGCCGTGCATTCTGGTGGACGATGCCAGCGACCGGGCCTGCGCCAAGGTGCTCGACCAACTGGCCCGGCGCGAGATGGTCAACCTGATCCGCCTCGCCGCCAACCAGGGCAAGGGCGGTGCCGTCATGACCGGCCTGCGCGAAGCGTCGCGCCTGGGGTTCAGCCACGCCTTGCAGGTGGACGCCGACGGCCAGCACGACCTGCAAGACGTCGCGATCTTCATCGAGCAGTCACGCGCTCATCCGCACGCGGTGATCTGCGGCTATCCGCAATACGACGCCAGCGTGCCGAAAGGCCGGTTGTACGCCCGCTACCTGACCCATGTGATGGTCTGGATCAACACCCTGTCGTTGCAGATTCGCGATTCCATGTGCGGCTTTCGCGTTTATCCATTACCGCCGACCCTGGCGCTGATCGACTCGGCGAAGATCGGCAAACGCATGGACTTCGACTCCGACATCCTCGTGCGCCTGGCCTGGCGCAATCAGCCGATGCAATGGCTGCCGACCAAGGTTCATTACCCGCTGGATGGCGTCTCGCATTTCCGGATGATCCACGACAACGTACTGATTTCGAGCATGCACACCCGGCTGTTCTTCGGCATGGTGCTGCGGGCGCCGGTGATTCTCTGGCGACGGTGGCGAGCATGAACACTGAAACCGACAAAAAGCATTGGGCCGACCGCGAGGAGCGCGGCAGCTTCTGGCTGATGAAATTCACGGCGCTGTGCGCCAAAGTGCTGGGCCGGCGGCTGTTGAGCCCGCTGTTGTACGGCATCGTTCTGTACTTTTTCCTGTTTGGCCGCAGCGCCCGCAAAAGCGCCTGGCAGTACCAGCAACGCCTCGCGGACTGGAGCGGCCGCGCCGAATTGCGCCCGACGCACTGGAAGGTGTTCGGTCAGTTCATGGCGTTCGCCGATTCGATGCTCGACAAGCTCGATGTGTGGAACGGCAAACTGCGCATCGATCAGATCGAAATCGTCGACCCGGCGCTGCTGCGCAACCAACTGCGCAGCACGCGCGGGCAGCTGTTGGTGGGCGCGCACCTGGGCAATCTCGAGGTGTGCCGCGCGCTGGCGGAACTCGGTGAAAAGGTCACGATGAACGTGCTGGTACACACCAAGCACGCCGAACAATTCAACCGTCTGCTGGGCGAAGCCGGGGCGAGCAATCTGCGGCTGATTCAGGTCAGCGAACTGGACCCGGTGATCATGCTGCAACTGAGCGAGCGCCTGGAGCGCGGCGAGTGGCTGGCGATTGCCGGCGACCGCGTGCCGCTGCACGGTGGCCGCACGGTGACCGTGGATTTTCTCGGGCATCAAGCGGCATTCCCGCAAGGGCCGTGGCTGCTGGCCGGATTACTGAAATGCCCGGTCAATCTGCTGCTGTGCCTGAAGAAGCCGTCGGGCCAATACCGGATAACCCTCGAACCGTTTACCGAGGCCGTGGTGTGGAAGCGCAGCGACCGCGAACAGGTCATTCATCAGTGGACCTCCCGCTACGCCGAACGCCTGGGTCACTATTGCCTCCAGGCGCCACGACAATGGTTCAACTTTTACCCTTTCTGGAAAACCGATGACGACGCCAACGCTTGAGCCGGTAACCTTCGGCGAATTCCCTTTGCGCATCGAAGACGTGCTGGCCCTGGCCAACCGTCAGGTGCCGACCCGGTTGCAGAGCGATCCGGCTTACCGCGAGCGCATTGCCAAGGGCGCGCGATTCCTCGACTCGCTGCTGGACAAGGAAGGCGTGATCTACGGCGTGACCACCGGTTACGGCGACTCGTGCGTGGTCGCGGTGCCGCTGCATCACGTCGAGGCGCTGCCGCGTCACCTGTACACGTTCCACGGCTGCGGCCTCGGCAAGTTGCTCGATGCCCAAGCCACTCGCGCGGTGCTGGCGGCGCGTTTGCAGTCGCTGTGCCACGGCGTGTCCGGGGTGCGCGTCGAACTGCTGGAGCGCCTGCACGCGTTCCTCGAACACGACATCCTGCCGCTGATCCCGGAAGAAGGCTCGGTCGGCGCCAGCGGTGATCTGACGCCGCTGTCGTACGTCGCCGCGACCTTGTCCGGCGAGCGCGAAGTGATGTTCCGTGGCGAACGCCGGCAAGCCGCCGACGTGCACCGCGAACTCGATTGGCAGCCGCTGGTGCTGCGCCCTAAAGAAGCGCTGGCGCTGATGAACGGCACCGCCGTGATGACCGGTCTCGCCTGCCTCGCGTTCGCCCGCGCCGATTACCTGCTGCAACTGGCCACGCGCATCACCGCGTTGAACGTGGTGGCGCTGCAAGGCAATCCGGAGCACTTCGACGAGCGCCTGTTCGCCGCCAAACCGCATCCGGGGCAGATGCAAGTGGCCGCGTGGCTGCGCAAGGACCTGGCGATCGACGCACCGACCGCGCCGCTGCATCGCCTGCAAGATCGCTATTCCCTGCGCTGCGCACCGCATGTGCTCGGCGTGTTGGCCGACAGCCTGAACTGGCTGCGCTCGTTCATCGAGATCGAACTCAACAGCGCCAACGACAACCCGATCATCGACGCCGAAGCCGAGCGCGTGCTGCACGGCGGGCACTTCTACGGCGGCCACATCGCGTTCGCCATGGACAGCCTGAAAAACCTCGTGGCCAACGTCGCCGACTTGCTCGACCGCCAACTCGCGCTGCTGGTCGACGAGCGCTACAACCATGGTTTGCCGAGCAATCTGTCCGGCGCCAGCGCGGATCGGGCGATGCTCAACCACGGCTTCAAGGCGGTGCAGATCGGCACCAGCGCCTGGACCGCCGAAGCGCTGAAAAACACCATGCCGGCCAGCGTTTTCTCGCGCTCCACCGAGTGCCACAACCAGGACAAGGTGAGCATGGGCACCATCGCCGCCCGCGATGCGATTCGCGTGCTGGAGCTGACCGAACAGGTCGCCGCCGCGACCCTGCTCGCCGCCAATCAGGGCGTGTGGCTGCGCAGCAAGGCCGAGGACGCGCGCCCATTGCCGCCAGCCCTGGCCGCTATGCACGAAGCACTGGCCCAGGACTTCGCGCCGGTCATCGAAGACCGTGCGCTGGAAGGTGAATTGCGCCTGTGCCTGAAGCGGATCGCCGAGCAACACTGGAGGCTGCATGCGTAGCAAGGGCGTGCTTCACACCGATACGGAAATCCTCGTGCCGTTCTTCGACGTCGACACCATGCATGTCGTGTGGCACGGCCATTACGTCAAATACCTGGAAGTCGCCCGCTGTGCCTTGCTGGACAAGATCGGCCACAACTACACCGCGATGGTCGAGTCCGGCTACGCCTGGCCGGTGATCGACCTGCAACTGCGCTACGTGCGTGGCGCGGTGTTCGGGCAACGGCTGAACGTGCGGGCAAATCTGGTGGAGTGGGAGCACCGCTTGAAGATCAACTACCTGATCAGCGACCTGCAAACCGGCGAACGCCTGACCCGCGCCAGCTCGGTACAAGTCGCGGTCGACATGAGTAACCGCGAGATGCAATTGGCCTCGCCGAAGGTCTTCACCGATGCAGTCGAAAGGATGCTTGCATGAACCCGCTCTTCAAAGGCCTGGGCGCGTTGGCGCTGCTGGCGTTGTCCTCAATGGCACACGCGTTTGATCTGCAACAACTCAGCGATCAACTGGCCAGACCCGAAGTGATCCACGGCAACTTCGTTCAGGAAAAACACCTGCGGGCCCTGCCGAAACCCCTGATCAGCAAGGGCACCTTCGTCCTCGCTAAAAACAACGGCCTGTTGTGGTTGCTGAAAACGCCGCTGCAACAGGATTACCGCATCAACGCCAAAGGCATTGCCCGGCGTGACGCCAATGGCTGGCAACTGCTGCCGGGCAAAAGTGCCGGGGCCGAGCAGAACCGCTTGTTCCTCGCGGTGCTGCAAGGCGACAGCAGCGGCTTGCAGCGCGACTTCGAACTGAGCCTTGCCGGCGATTCACAGAGCTGGAAGCTGACGCTGACCCCGCGTTCGCTGCTGCTCAAGCAAGTGTTCAACCAGATCAACATCACCGGCGGTGAATTGGTCAGCACCATCGAATTGCTGGAAACCCAAGGTGACAGCACCCTGTTGCGCATGCAGGACAGCAGCAGCGCCCAACCACTGAGCGACGCGGAGCAACATGACTTTGCCGAGTGAACGCAGGCTTCCATGGCTGTTTCTGATCCTGCTGCTGGCGGTGCTCGCGCTCGCCGGTTGGCAATGGCGCAACGGCGCGCCGCTGTCGGCCAACCTCATGGAACTGGTGCCCGGCACCGCGCCGGACGCACTGGAACTGCGCGCCGAACAACGCATGCAGGAACCGCTGAACCGCGAAATGCTGGTGCTGGTCGGCCACAAGGATCGCGAACAGGCGGTCGCCATGGCGCAGAAGCTGGGCGAACAGTGGCAGGCCAGCGGTTTGTTCGAAAAGGTCCAGTGGACCCTGCAAGCCGACCTGCCGGCGCTGCGCACACAGTTGTTGCAAGGCCGTCTGGCCATGCTGTCCGATGCCGATCGGCAGCAGTTGATCGAGCACCCCGACGCGTTTATCCAGCAACGCGTGCAAGGGCTGTTCGACCCGTTCACCGGCTTCAGCCTGGTGCCCAGCCAGGACGACTGGCTAGGTTTGACCGGACGCATCCAGAACAGCCAGCCGCAACACGGCGCTGTGCAACTGGACATCGGCAGCGGCGCGCTGATCGCCGATGCCGACGGCAAGAGCTGGGTGTTGCTGCGAGCGAAAACCACCGGCAATGCCTTCGACATGAGCCTGCCGCTGCAAGTGGCCGACTTGCTCAAACACAGCCGCGAACAAGCGGCGCAGGCCGACGTGCAACTGCTCGCCGCCAGCGGTTTGCTGTATGCCGCCAACGGTCAGCAACAAGCCACCCGGGAAATGACCTGGGTCGGCGGCGGCGCCACGCTCGGCATTCTACTGTTGCTGTTATTGGCCTTCCGCCGCTGGCGGGTGCTGCTTGCGTTCGTTCCGGTGCTGGTGGGCATGCTGTTCGGCGCGGTGGCCTGTGTAGCGCTGTTCGGCCACATGCATGTGATGACGCTGGTGCTCGGCTCCAGCCTGATCGGCGTGGCGGTCGACTACCCGCTGCATTACCTGTCGAAAAGCTGGAGCATGCGGCCCTGGCACAGTTGGCCGGCGTTGCGCATCACCCTGCCGGGCCTGACGCTGAGCCTGATCACCAGTTGCATCGGCTACCTCGCGCTGGCCTGGACGCCATTTCCAGCACTGACCCAGATCGCCGTGTTCTCCGCCGCCGGCCTGCTCGGCGCCTATTTGTCTGCCGTGTGCCTGCTGCCGGCGCTGCTCAAAGGCGCGGACCTGCGACCGGCGCAATGGCCGCTGCGGGTCTGTGAGTGTTTGTTGAGCCTGCGTGAAGCGCTGCTCAAACGGGCGAGCACGCCGGTGTTGTTTGCCCTGCTGATCGCTTTCTGCGTCGGCGGGCTGATGCAACTGGAGAGCAAGAACGACATCCGCCAGTGGATCGGCGCACCGCAGCAACTGACCGACGAAGCCCGGACCATTGCGCGCATCACCGGTTATCAACCGACCAGCCAGTTCTTCCTCGTGCGCGGGGCCAATCAGCAGGAACTGCTGGCGCGGCAGACCGCGCTGAGCGAGCGACTGGATCAGTTGGTCAACCTGGAAAAACTTCAAGGTTACCTGGCGCTGAATCAACTGGTCAGCCAGCCGAGCGAACAGCAACAGGTGCGTGAAGCGTTGAGCAAACTGCCGCAGTTCTGGCAGCCGCTGCTGGACGTCGGCGTGCCGCTCGAAGCGCTGCAAGCCGAGCTGACCAAGCTGCAAGGATTGCCCACCGAAGACATCGACGCGGCGCTGGCCGGGCCGCTGGCCGAACCTTATCGCGCCCTGTGGCTGGGGCCGACCGCTGAGGGCGACGTGGCGGCGATGGTCAGCCTGCAAGGTCTGAACAATCCGGCGCTGCTGCGGGTTCAGGCGCTGGACTTGCCGGGCGTGGACCTGGTGGATCGCCTCGGCGAACTGAACAGCGTGTTCGCCGCGACGCAGATCAGCGCCGCTGAACTGAAGCTCGCCTCGTGCGTGCTGATTGTGCTGGTGTTGATCCTGCCCTTCGGCTTGGGCGGTGCGTTGCGCATCGTCGCCCTGCCGCTGCTGGCCGCGCTGTGCAGCCTGGCCAGTCTGGGCTGGCTCGGTCAGCCGCTGACGCTGTTCAGCCTGTTCGGCCTGCTGCTGGTGACGGCGATCAGCGTCGATTACGCGATCCTGATGCGCGAACAGGTCGGCGGCGCGGCGGTGAGCCTGCTGGGCACCCTGCTCGCGGCGTTGACCACGTGGCTGTCGTTCGGTTTGCTCGCGGTGTCCAGCACGCCGGCGGTGAGCAACTTCGGTTTGTCGGTGAGCCTCGGCCTGGCGTTCAGCTTCATGCTGGCGCCGTGGGCGGGACGAAACGGGCACACCGTTGCGGTCGCGGAGCCGGCCGTATGATGATCGCCGTGTTCTGGGCCATGGCCCTCGTGCTGTTCGCCGTGGCGACCCGTATCGGTCGTCATTTCGGCCTGATCCCGATTGTCAGCCAGTTGCTGCTGGCGTCCTTCGGCCTGCCGCTATTGATGTATTTCTGGATTGAACCGGGCTGGCACCTCAGCGGCGCCGAGCTGATCTCGCCGGTGTGGCTGAAAAATCTCTACAGCCTGAGTTTTGCCCTGCTGCTCGGGCACATTCTGAGCGACGTGATCGACCTGCGACTGGACCGCCAAAGCCTGAAAATCGCCCTGCCGAGTTTCTGCCTGCCGTTCGCCTGCGGACTGGCGACGGCGGTGTGGCTGTTGCCGGCGCAATCGTGGATCAGCTCACTGGCCGTCGGACTGGTGTTCGCCATCACCGCGATCCCGGTGTTGTATTTGTACCTGCGTCACATCAACTACCCGCCCACCGCGACCCGGCGACTGGTGCAAACCGCGATCCTGATCGACCTGACGTGCTGGACTGTGTTCGGCTTCGCCCAAGGCAGTTTGCACCTCGGCAGTCTGCTGCTGCCCTTGGCCGGCGCGTGCCTGCCGTTGCTGTTGCGCGTTATCGGGTTGCGCCAGCCGTTGCTGCACAGCGGCTGTTTCTTCGCGCTGCTGGTGGTCGCCGAACATTTCAAGCTCAACGCGTTGATTTTCGGCATCGGCTATCTGCTGTGCATGGCCGCAATGAAAGTGCCGCTGGTGCTGCCGTTGCCGGCAATCTGGATGAACCGTTTGCAGACCTGGATCGCCATTCCGCTGATCCTCACGTTCGGCATCGTGCAAATCGACGTGCACGCGGCCATGGCCAGCCTCGGCTGGGTGCAACTGGCGGCGCTGCTGCTGTTGCCGATTGTCAGCAAATTGCTCGGTAACTGGCTGGGCCTCGGCTGGGCCGGCGCCTCGTTCGAAGGTGCCAGCCGCTGGCGCGAAAGCCTGCTGCTGAATATTCGTGGCTTGAGCGAGATCGTCTTTCTCAACCTGCTGCTGCAACAACAACTCATCAGCCCGGCGCTGTACTTTGCGCTGATGGTGATGGGCCTGATCGCCACACTGCTGCCGGCACTCGCCGGCATGCACCGCCCCCCTTTGAACATCGCCGTCCCGGCAAGGAGCCCCCGTGCCAACAGTTGAAATGGAACATCGCCAGGTGGTGATCATTGGCGCGGGGCCTTCGGGCGCCATCGCCGGTGCGTTGCTCAAGCGCAACGGTCACGACGTGCTGATGATCGAGCGTCAGCGTTTTCCACGGTTCTCCATCGGTGAAAGCCTGTTGTCGCACTGCCTGGATTTCGTCGAAGAAGCGGGCATGCTCGATGCGGTAAACGCCGCCGGTTTCCAAGTGAAAAACGGTGCCGCGTTCATGTGGGGCGAGCAGTACAGCGCCTTCGATTTCGGCGATACGTTCAGCCACGGCAAGCCGACCACGTTCCAGGTACAACGCGCCGATTTCGACAAGCTGCTGGCCGATCAGGCTGAGCTGCAAGGCGTCGAAGTGCGCTATGGCGAAGCCATCGTCAGTGTCGACTTCAGCCTGCCGAAACCGCAGCTCGAGGTGTTGCGCGAAGACGGCAGCCACTACCGCATCGAAGCCGGTTTCGTACTCGACGCCAGCGGCTATGGCCGCGTGCTGCCGCGCTTGCTGGACCTTGAAGCACCGTCGAATTTCCCGGTGCGCCAAGCGGTGTTCACCCACGTCGAAGACCACATCGACAGCCCGACTTTCGAACGCGAAAAGATCCTCATCACCACCCATCCGATCCACCGCGACATCTGGTTCTGGACCATCCCGTTCAGCAACGGCCGTTGCTCGGTGGGGGTGGTCGCGGCCGCCGAACACTTTGAAGGTCGCATGGACGATATGGACGCCTGCCTGCAAGGGTTCATCGCGCAAACCCCGAGCCTGTCCAGCGTGCTGAAAAATGCCGTGTGGGACACGCCGGCGCGCACCATCGGCGGCTACTCGGCCAACGTCAAAACCCTGCACGGCCCGGGCTTTGCGCTGCTCGGCAACGCGGCGGAATTTCTCGACCCGGTGTTCTCCTCCGGCGTGACCATCGCCATGCGTTCGGCGAGCATGGCCGCCGCCGTGCTGCACCGCCAGTTGCAGGGTGAAGCGGTCGACTGGCAGCGCGAATTCGCCGAACCGCTCAAGCGCGGCGTCGACACCTTCCGCTGCTACGTCGAAGGCTGGTACGCCGGAACCTTTCAGGACGTGATTTTCCATCCGGGCAGCTCGCCCGACATCCGCCGCATGATCAGCTCGATCCTCGCCGGTTACGCCTGGGACGAACGCAACCCGTTTGTGGTCGAACCGAAACGCCGGTTGCGCATGCTCTCCGAAATTTGCGCCAGGGACGCCACATGAGTTTCTTCAGCGAAAGCTACGTTGAAGAAACCCGGTTCGGTTTCTGGTTCCTGCGCAGTCACACCTGGCAGCACCATGTGCTGCGCGTGGCGATCAATGATTTGCGCAGCCTGTTCAGTGAGCCGCCGCCGAGCGGCCCGGTGCTGCTGGACGCGGGCTGTGGCCAGGGCAAGTCTTTTCAGTACCTGCGCCAGGCGTTTGCGCCCGCGCGGCTGATCGGCGTGGACGCCGATCCTCACAGCCTGACCCTCAGCGGCGAAGAAGCGGTGCGCCAGGGCATGGACGTGGACCTGATCGGCAGCGATTGCGCGACCCTCGCGGTGCCGGACGCCAGCGTCGACCTGGTGTTCTGTCACCAGACCTTCCATCACCTGGTGGAACAGGAACAGGCGCTGGCCGAGTTCTACCGCGTGCTCAAACCGGGCGGCTATCTGCTGTTCGCCGAATCCACCGAGGCCTACATTGATACGTGGGTGATTCGCTGGCTGTTCCGTCATCCGATGCACGTGCAGAAAAGCGCTGCCGGGTACCTGCAGATGATTCGCCAGCAAGGTTTCGAATTCGCGGCGCACAACGTGTCGTATCCGTATTTGTGGTGGAGTCGCGCCAAGGATTTCGGCCTGCTTGAACGCTTGGGTTTGCGCCAGCCAAAGCCCTTTGGACAACGGGAAGAAACCCTGGTCAACGTGGTCGCGCGCAAACCCCTTGAAGGTGCTGTTTGATGGCTACTGCAACTCAAACCTGTGGGCAAACCTTCAGGCAAACCTGTGGTAGCGAGCTTGCTCGCGATAGCGGTGTGTCAGTCGACAAATGTTTTGCATGGAGTGGCGCTTTCGCGAGCAAGCCCGCTCCCACGGGGATTTCGCTGCTGCAGCGTTTTGTGTTCGCGGCCTGTGCCTTGTTGCTGAGCGCTTGCGCCAGCCAGGCGCCGTTGCCCGAACACACCTCGAACCTGCCGTTGCCGCAGCAATTGCACATTCAGCGCCTGGTCGCCGACCAGCGTCAGGACTGGGTGCTGGTGATTGCCCGTGAAGGCCCCGGCATTCGCTGGTCGATGATGGATTTGCTCGGCATTCCGCAGGCACGCCAGAAGCTGATCGACGGCCAATGGCAGGCCGACGGCCTGCTGCCGCCGAACCCGGAAGCCCGGGAATTGTTCGCCGCGTTGCTGTTCGCGCTGACCCCGCAAGCCGAATTGCCGACCGACTATCCCGCCGCCTGGCAGCATGGCGCGCAACGGTCCCTGCCCGCTCGCTGGGACGTGCATTATTCGCAACCGCTGCAGTTTGAGCTGAACCTGCCCAAAGGCCCCAGGTATCTGGTCACGCCGCTCAGTGGGGAGACGCCATGACGGCTTATTTGAACGCACTCGGGGTGATTTGCGCCCTGGGCCGCGACAAAGCCCAGGTCGCCCGCAAGCTGTTTGCCGGCGATTGCTCCGGCATGCGCAGCGAGGCTGGCTGGGTCGCGGGCCGCTCGTTGCCGGTGGCGGCGGTGCAGGGTGAGCTGGCGCCGATCCCTTCTGAATTGGCAGCGCAAAGCAGCCGTAACAACCAATTGCTGCTCGAAGCCGCACTGCAAATCCGCGATGACATCGATCAAGCCATCCAGACCTTCGGCCGCGATCGCGTCGGGGTGATTCTGGGCACCAGCACGTCCGGCATCGACGAAGCCAGTCGCGGCCTGGCCCATTACATTCGCGAGCACGAATTCCCGGCGGACTACGACTATCAGCAACAGGAACTCGGCGCGCCGGCCAACTTTCTCGCCGACTGGCTGCAACTGAGCGGCCCGGCCTATGTGATTTCCACGGCGTGCACCTCCAGCGCCCGGGCGCTGATGAGCGCCCAGCGCCTGCTCGACCTGGGCTTGTGCGACGCAGTGCTGTGCGGCGGCGTCGACAGTTTGTGCAAGCTGACGCTCAATGGTTTTTCGGCGCTGGAAGCGGTGTCGGAACAGCGCTGCAACCCGTTCTCCGCCAACCGCAACGGCATCAACATCGGCGAAGCGGCGGTGCTGTTTCTGATGACCAGAAGCGCCGGCGACGGCCCGGCGATTGCCCTGCTGGGCAGCGGCGCCAGTTCCGATGCGCACCATATTTCCGCGCCGGAACCGAGCGGCCGGGGCGCCCTGCAAGCCATGCGCAAAGCCTTGAGCCGGGCGAATTTGCAACCGGAGCAGATCGGCTACCTGAACCTGCACGGCACCGCGACCCAACACAACGATGCGATGGAAAGCAGCGCCGTGTCGGCACTGTTCCCCAACGGTGTACCCTGCTCGTCGACCAAACCGATGACCGGCCATACCCTCGGCGCCGCCGGAGCCCTGGAAGCGGCGTTCTGCTGGTTGAGCCTGAGCGCCGATAATCGCGAGCACGCCCTGGCGCCTCACGTCTGGGACGGCCAGCCGGATCCCGCTCTGCCAGCCTTGCAGTGGGTGACCGCGGCCGAGCGCCTGACGTCCATTGCACCTCGCTACCTGATGAGCAATTCCTTCGCTTTCGGTGGCAACAACGTCAGCCTGATTATCGGAGACGCACCATGATTGACTGGCCGCTCGCCGACCTGCTGCCCCACGCTGGCGACATGATCCTCATCGAGCAGATCCTGTCGTTCGATGACGAGCAGATTCACACCCGCCTCACCGTCAAGCCCGGTGGCCTGTTCAATCGCCCCGACGGCAGCCTGCCGGCCTGGGTCGGCATCGAACTGATGGCCCAGAGCGTCGCCGCTTACGCCGGTTGCCATGCGCGCCAGCGCGGCGATGCGGTGGAACTGGGGTTTCTGCTCGGCACCCGCAAATTCGAATGCAACGTCGAACACTTTCCCGTCGGCACCGAGCTGACCGTCCACGGGCTGCGCTCGCTGGAAGACGACAACGGCATGGGCGTGTTCGAGTGCCACATCAACGCCCCCGGCATCCACGCCAGCGCCCGCCTGAACGTATTCCGCCCGCCTCAGGCCGCGCAATATCTTGATGAATCCAAAGGAGTCCAGTCATGACTGAATCCGTACTGGTCACCGGTTCCAGCCGTGGCATCGGTCGCGCCATCGCCTTGCGCCTGGCCCAGGCCGGGCACGACATCGTGCTGCATTGCCGCAGCGGCCTGGCCGAAGCTGTCGCCGTGAAGGCCGAAGTAGAGGCGTTGGGCCGCCATGCGCGCGTGCTGCAATTCGACGTGTCCGACCGCGCCAGTTGCAAAGCCATTCTCGACGCCGATGTCGAAGCTCACGGCGCCTACTACGGCGTGGTGCTCAACGCCGGCCTGACCCGCGACGGTGCTTTTCCGGCGCTCAGCGAGGACGACTGGGACGTGGTGATGCGGACCAATCTCGACGGCTTTTACAACGTGCTGCACCCGGTGATGATGCCGATGATTCGTCGGCGCGCCGCCGGGCGAATTGTCTGCATCACGTCCGTTTCCGGTTTGATCGGCAACCGTGGCCAGGTCAATTACAGCGCCTCCAAGGCCGGGTTGATCGGCGCGGCGAAAGCATTGGCGATCGAACTGGGCAAGCGCAAGATTACCGTCAACTGCGTCGCCCCCGGCCTGATCGACACCGCCATGCTCGACGAAAACGTGCCCGTGGAAGAACTGATGAAAATGATCCCCGCACAACGCATGGGCACCCCCGAAGAGGTGGCCGGTGCGGTGAATTTCCTGATGTCGGCGGAAGCCTCGTACATCACCCGGCAGGTTCTGGCCGTCAACGGAGGCCTGTGCTGATGAAGCGCGTCGTCGTCACCGGCATGGCCGGCATCACTTCACTGGGCAGCGATTGGGAAACCATCGCCGGCCACTTCGCCGCCAACCGCAGCGGCATCCGCCGGATGGACGAGTGGGACCGTTTCACTGAACTCAACACGCGCCTGGCCGGGCCCATCGATGACTTCAAAGTGCCGAGCCACTGGACCCGCAAGCAACTGCGCAGCATGGGCCGGGTGTCGCGGCTGGCGGTCGGTGCCGCCGAACAAGCATTGGCTGACGCCGGTTTGCTCGGCGACGAGTCGATCAAGGACGGGCGCATGGGCGTTGCCTGCGGCTCATCGACGGGCAGCACCGACGAGATCAAGGCATTCGGCAACATGCTGCTCAATTCGGTCGCCGAAGGCCTGAACGCCAACTCCTACGTGCGGATGATGCCGCACACCACCGCCGCGAATATCAGCATCTTTTTCGGCCTCACCGGGCGGCTGATCCCGACTTCCAGCGCCTGCACCAGCGGCAGCCAGGGCATCGGCTATGCGTACGAATCGATCAAGTTCGGCCGTTTACCGCTGATGCTGGCCGGTGGCGCCGAAGAACTGTGCCCGACCGAAGCCATGGTCTTCGACGCGCTCTACGCCACCAGCCTGAAAAACGATGCCCCGCAAACCAGCCCGCGCCCATATGACACCGGACGCGATGGCCTGGTGATCGGTGAAGGCGGCGGCATGCTGGTGCTCGAAGAACTCGAACACGCCTTGGCCCGCGGCGCGCGCATCCATGCCGAACTCGTCGGCTTCGGCAGCAACGCCGACGGCCAGCACACCACCCGTCCGGAGCAGCTCACCATGCGCCGGGCCATGGAGCTCGCACTGGAAGACGCCGGGCTGCAGCCGTCGGACATCGGTTACGTCAACGGTCACGGCACCGCTACAGAACAGGGCGACATTGCCGAAACACTGGCCACCAGCGCGTTGTTTGGCGAACACATGCCGATCAGTTCGCAGAAAAGCTTCCTCGGCCACACCTTGGGCGCCTGCGGTGCGCTGGAATCGTGGTTCAGCATCGAGATGATGAACCGCAACTTGTACGCCCACACGTTCAACCTCGATGAGGTCGACCCGCACTGCGGCAAGCTCGACTACCTGCGCGGCGAATTCCGGCAGATGAGCAACGAGTACGTGATGAACAACAACTTTGCGTTTGGCGGGGTTAATACTTCGCTGATTTTCCGCCGCTGGTCTTAATCGAATTACTCAGGGTCAAGGAGACCTCCATGCACTTCAAGAAACTCGCCGCTACCGCCACACTACTGATCTGCGCTTTGCCGGCCGTCAGCCAGGCCCGTGACACCGCCGTGTACCTGCCATTCGACCAAGCCGTCGCCGAAGCCACCCGCAGCGGCAAAATCGACGGCAGCGTGAAGTTCTACCTGGCGGGCAATGCCCCTGCCGGCAAGGTTACCGTCCTCAGCGCCGGCGCCGTGACCAACAAGAAAACCAACGCCTTCAACAAGTCCGATGAAGTGGCCTGCGAATGGGTCGCGCAATCGGCAATCATCAGCCTGCACCAGGCAGCGAAAAGCGCCGGCGCGAATGCGGTGACCAACATCGTCAGTTTCTACAAGAGCATCGAGCGCAAGGACCCCAAGACTTATGAATGCCACGCGGGCGCGATCATGGCCGGGGTTGCGTTGAAGGGGGATTTGGCGAAGGTTCAGTAACACCCGACAGCTGTGGGAGCGGGCTTGCTCGCGAAAGCGGTCATTCATTCAACATTGATGTCGACTGACACGCCGCTTTCGCGAGCAAGCTCGCTCCCACAGTGGATCTGCGTGGTGACCACTTTCCATGCAATGCAACAGAACGGGCTTGCTCGCGAATGCGGCGAAGCCATCACGCTTTTGACGGTTCAACCTTACGCGTCAACAACTCGACAAACGCCTTGGCCATCGGCGACTTCTGATCCTTGCGCTGCACCAGCCACACCGCCGACACGGCCGCCGAATCGAGCAATGGCCGATACACCACGCCATCAATGCGCATCCGCTGGTACGACGCGGGCAGCACCGACACCCCTAATCCCGCCGCCACCAGGCCAATGATCGTCATCGCCTCCCCCGCCTCTTGCGCGAAGTGCGGGCTGAAGCCGGCGTCTCGCGCCAGGCTGAGCAGTTGCGCGTACAGGCCGCTGCCGTAACTGCGTGGGAAAAACACGAACGGCTCGGGGGCCAATGCCGACAGGAACAGGCCGTTTTCGCTGGCATTGACCAGTGGATGCTTGGAACTGAGCACCGCCACCAGCGGTTCGCGCATCAATTCCACCACGCTCAACGAATCCGGCAGACCCAGCGGCCGCATGATGCCGACTTCAATCGACTCATCCACCAGCGCATCGGCCACTTGGGTGCTGCTCATCTCCCGCAGGTTCAAATGCACCGCCGGGAAGCGCTGGCGAAAAGAGAAAATCGCCTGGGGAATGGTCGAGTTGAACGGTGCCGAGGACGTGAAGCCGATTTTCAGCTCACCCAACTCACCAAGCTGCGCGCGCCGGGCCACATCGGCAGCCTTGTCGACCTGCGCCAGCACCAATCGCACCTCTTGCAGAAACAAGCGACCCGCTTCGCTCAATTCGACCCGACGATTGGTTCGCTCGAACAATCGGGCACCGACTTCCTGTTCCAGCGCCTGAATCTGCTGGCTCAACGGCGGCTGCGAGATGCCCAGCACCTGAGCGGCGCGGCCGAAGTGCAGTTCCTCGGCAACGGCGATGAAGTAGCGCAGGTGACGCAATTCCATGAAAACTCCATTAGGTCGTAAAACGTCTTAAACAGGTCGAACAATATATTGGATTGAATCGTTAGCCAGCTATATGCTTTTTTCATTGCCTGACCGGCTGCGCCCTCCGAGGTCCGAAGTGAAAACTGCTGTCGCCCCACTTGCCCATGAAGTTCCACCCGCTGCGGTGGACGATGTCGTCGCGGAGCTGAAAGAGATCTACATCGAGAAAGGCACACCGATGTTTATGCGCACGGTATTGGCGCTGTTCTCTGGCGGTTTCGCGACCTTCGCTTTGCTCTACTGCGTGCAGCCGATGATGCCGCTGCTGTCGCACGAGTACTCGATCAACGCCGCGCAGAGCAGCCTGATCCTCTCGGTCGCCACCGGCATGCTCGCAATCGGTCTGCTGATCACGGGGCCGATTTCCGACCGCGTCGGGCGCAAACCGGTGATGGTTGCAGCCCTGTTCGCCGCCGCGCTGTGCACCATGGCCAGCGCGATGATGCCGAGCTGGGAAGGCGTATTGATCATGCGCGCGTTGATCGGGTTATCGCTGAGCGGTTTGGCGGCGGTCGCCATGACGTACCTGAGCGAAGAGATTCATCCGCAGCACATCGGCCTGGCGATGGGTTTGTACATCGGCGGCAACGCGATTGGTGGCATGAGCGGGCGTTTGATCACCGGGGTGTTGATCGACTTCGTCAGTTGGCACACGGCGATGCTGGTGATCGGTGGCCTGGCGCTGATGGCGGCGACGGTGTTCTGGAAAATCCTCCCGGAATCGCGCAACTTCCGCTCCCGCTCGCTGCACCCGCGCAGCCTGATTGATGGCTTCACCATGCACTTTCGCGACGCCGGCCTGCCGCTGCTGTTTCTCGAAGCGTTCGTGTTGATGGGCGCGTTTGTCACGCTGTTCAACTACATCGGCTATCGCCTGCTGGCCGAGCCGTATCACCTGGATCAGGTGTTTGTCGGGTTGCTGTCGGTGGTGTACCTGTCGGGCATCTACAGCTCGGCGAAAATCGGCTCGCTGGCGGACAAACTGGGACGGCGCAAAGTGCTTTGGGCGACCATCGTGCTGATGCTTGCAGGCCTGGCGTTGACGATGTTCACGCCGCTGCCGGTGGTGATTGTCGGCATGCTGATCTTCACCTTCGGCTTCTTCGGCGCGCATTCGGTGGCCAGCAGCTGGATCGGCCGTCGCGCACTCAAGGCCAAGGGACAGGCGTCGTCGCTTTATCTGTTCAGCTATTACGCCGGATCGAGCATTGCCGGGACGGCGGGAGGGGTGTTCTGGCACATGGGCGGGTGGAACGGGATCGGGTTGTTCATTGGCGGATTGTTGGTGATTGCGCTGTTGGTGGCGTTGAAACTGGCGAAGTTGCCGCCATTAGGCAATGTGAAGGCCTGACAAAAAAACCTGTGGGAGCGGGCTTGCTCGCGAAAGCGGTGTAACAGTCAATGTTGATGTCGACCGACACACCGCTTTCGCGAGCAAGCCCGCTCCCACATTGACCGTGTACGGCTCCCTGACCCACAAAAAAACGCCCGGCATAAGCCGGGCGTTTTTTATTGCGCGACGATCACTCGTGATACTGCGCCGACAACTCATGCACCGCGCGCAGGAACGCACCCGCATGTTCCGGATCGACTTCCGGGGTGATGCCATGGCCGAGGTTGAACACGTGGCCGCTGCCCTTGCCGTAGCTGGCGAGGATGCGCCCGACTTCGGTGCGGATGGCTTCGGGCTTGGCGTACAGCACCGTCGGGTCCATGTTGCCTTGCAGCGCGACTTTGTTGCCGACGCGGTCACGGGCGTTGCCGATGTCGCAGGTCCAGTCCAGGCCTAATGCGTCAGCCCCGGCGTCGGCGATGCTTTCCAGCCACAGGCCGCCGTTTTTGGTGAACAGGATGACCGGCACTTTGCGGCCCTCGTGTTCGCGGATCAGCCCGCCGACGATTTTGCGCATGTAGGCCAGGGAGAATTCCTGGTACGCCGCCGCCGAGAGATTGCCGCCCCAGGTGTCGAAGATCTGCACCGCTTGCGCACCGGCCATGATCTGCCCGTTGAGGTAGCTGGTGACCGACTGCGCGAGTTTATCCAGCAACAGGTGCATGGCTTGCGGGTTGTCGTAGAGCATGGCCTTGGTCTTGCGGAAGTCTTTCGACGAGCCGCCTTCGACCATGTAGGTCGCCAGTGTCCACGGGCTGCCCGAGAAGCCGATCAGCGGCACGCGGCCGTTCAGTTCGCGGCGGATGGTGCTGACCGCGTCCATGACGTAGCCGAGGTCTTTGTGCGGATCAGGAATCGGCAGGGCTTCGATGTCGGCCAGGGTGCTGACGACTTTCTTGAAGCGCGGGCCTTCACCGGTTTCGAAGTACAGGCCCTGGCCCATGGCGTCCGGAATGGTGAGGATGTCGGAGAAGAGAATCGCCGCGTCCAGTTGCGGGTAGCGGTCGAGCGGTTGCATCGTGACTTCGCAAGCGAACTCCGGGTTCATGCACAGGCTCATGAAGTCACCGGCGTGGGCACGGCTGGCGCGGTATTCAGGCAGGTAGCGACCGGCCTGACGCATCATCCATACCGGCGTGACGTCTACGGGTTGCTTGAGCAGGGCGCGAAGGAAACGGTCGTTCTTCAGGGCAGTCATGTCGGCATCCGGAAAAAAAGTGCGGGCATTTTCTCAGAGCGCGACGCAAAAGGCACGGCAAGCGCCGCACCTTTTGTCTATCGGGTCAATTTGTCGCGGGGAAAACCGGTTTTCGCAACTCCACAAACCATTGTGGGAGCTGGCTTGCCTGCGATGCAGACACCTCGGTTTGTCAGTTAGGCCGAGGTGATGCTATCGCTGGCAAGCCAGCTCCCACAGGTATTGCATTTCAATCAGGTGGAACGGGTTTAGACGCCCAGGTAATCCAGGATCCCTTCGGCGGCATTGCGGCCTTCGAAGATGGCCGTTACCACCAGGTCGGAACCACGAACCATATCGCCACCGGCGAAGATTTTCGGGTTGCTGGTCTGGTGCTTGTACTGGCCTTGTTCCGGGGCCACAACGCGGCCCTGGCTGTCGGTCTGGATGCTGTGCTGTTCGAACCACGACGCCGGGCTTGGGCGGAAACCGAAGGCGATGACCACGGCGTCGGCCGGGATGATCTCCTCGGAACCCGGAATCGGCTCAGGGCTGCGACGGCCACGGGCGTCCGGCTCGCCGAGACGGGTCTCGACCACTTTCACGCCTTCAACCTTGTCTTCGCCGACGATGGCGATCGGCTGGCGGTTGTAGAGGAATTTCACCCCTTCTTCCTTGGCGTTCTTCACCTCTTTGCGCGAGCCCGGCATGTTGGCTTCGTCACGACGATAGGCACAGGTCACCGATTTGGCGCCCTGGCGAATCGACGTACGGTTGCAGTCCATCGCCGTGTCGCCGCCGCCCAGTACCACGACTTTCTTGCCTTTCATGTCGACGAAATCTTCCGGCGACTTTTCAAAGCCCAGGTTGCGGTTGACGTTGGCGATCAGGAAGTCGAGCGCGTCATGCACGCCCGGCAGGTCCTCACCGGCAAAGCCGCCCTTCATGTAGGTGTAGGTGCCCATGCCCATGAACACGGCATCGTATTCTTCAAGCAGTTGCTCGACGGTCACGTCCTTGCCCACTTCGGTGTTCAGGCGGAACTCGATGCCCATGCCGGTGAAGACTTCGCGACGATTGCTCAGCACGGTCTTTTCCAGCTTGAACTCCGGGATACCGAAGGTCAGCAAGCCACCGATTTCCGGGTTCTTGTCGAACACCACCGGAGCCACGCCACCGCGCACCAGCACGTCGGCACAACCCAGACCGGCCGGGCCGGCACCGATGATCGCGACACGCTTGCCGGTCGGCTTGACCTTGGACATGTCCGGGCGCCAGCCCATGGCGAACGCGGTGTCGGTGATGTACTTCTCGACCGAACCGATGGTCACCGCGCCGAAGCCGTCGTTGAGGGTACAGGCACCCTCGCACAGACGATCCTGCGGGCACACCCGGCCGCACACTTCCGGCAGGGTGTTGGTCTGGTGCGACAGCTCGGCGGCCTGGAGGATGTTGCCCTCGGCCACCAGCTTCAGCCAGTTGGGAATGAAGTTGTGCACCGGGCACTTCCATTCGCAATACGGGTTACCGCAACCCAGGCAGCGGTGGGCCTGATCGGCCGAATGCTGGGGTTTGAACGGTTCGTAGATTTCCACGAACTCTTTCTTGCGTTGACGCAACAGTTTCTTCTTCGGATCTTTGCGCCCGACGTCGATGAACTGGAAGTCGTTATTCAGACGTTCAGCCATTGTTAAAACCTCATCAAACTCTTCAGGCGCATATCACTGCGGGTTGGCACGGGTGCTGGAAAGCAACGATTTCAGGTTGGCAGCCTTTGGCTTGACCAGCCAGAAACGGCGCAGGTAGTCGTCGAGGTTTTCAGCGAGGTTACGACCCCATTCGCTGTCGGTTTCCGTGACGTATTCGTCCAGAACGCGTTGCAGGTGGCTGCGATAGGCTTCCATCGCTTCGCCGCTGATCCGCTGGATTTCCACCAGTTCGTGGTTGACCCGGTCAACGAAGGTGTTGTCCTGGTCGAGCACGTAGGCGAAACCACCGGTCATGCCTGAGCCGAAGTTGTAACCGGTCTTGCCCAAGACGCAGACGAAACCACCGGTCATGTATTCGCAGCAGTGATCGCCGGTGCCTTCAACCACGGTGTGAGCACCGGAGTTACGCACGGCAAAACGCTCGCCTGCGGTGCCAGCGGCGAACAGCTTGCCACCGGTGGCGCCGTACAGGCAGGTGTTGCCGATGATGGCACTGTCCTGAGTCTTGTAGACGCTGCCCTTCGGCGGAACGATGACCAGTTTGCCGCCGGTCATGCCTTTGCCGACGTAGTCGTTGGCGTCGCCTTCCAGGTACATGTTCAGGCCGCCGGCGTTCCACACACCGAAGCTCTGACCGGCCGTCCCTTTGAAGCGGAAGGTGATCGGCGCGTTCGCCATGCCTTGGTTGCCGTGCTTGCGGGCGATTTCACCGGAGATCCGCGCGCCGATGGAACGGTCGCAGTTGCAGATATCCAGCGCGAAATCGGCGCCGCTCATGTCGTTGATGGCCGAGGTGGCCATGTCGACCATTTTCTCGGCCAGCAGGCCTTTGTCGAACGGCGGGTTGCGCTCGACCTGGCAGAACTGCGGCTTGTCGGCCGGGATGTGATCGCTGCCGAGCAACGGCGTCAGGTCCAGGTGTTGCTGCTTGGCGGTCTGGCCTTCGAGAACTTCCAGCAGATCGGTACGCCCGATCAGCTCTTCGAGGGAGCGCACGCCCAGCTTGGCCAGCCACTCACGGGTTTCTTCGGCGACGTAGGTGAAGAAGTTGATCACCATGTCGACGGTGCCGATGTAGTGGTCCTTGCGCAGCTTCTCGTTCTGCGTCGCGACGCCAGTGGCGCAGTTGTTCAGGTGGCAGATGCGCAGGTATTTGCAACCCAGCGCGATCATCGGCGCGGTGCCGAAACCGAAGCTTTCAGCGCCGAGGATCGCGGCCTTGATCACGTCGAGGCCGGTTTTCAGACCGCCGTCGGTCTGCACCCGGACCTTGCCGCGCAGGTCGTTGCCGCGCAGGGTCTGGTGGGTTTCGGCCAGGCCGAGTTCCCACGGTGCGCCCGCGTATTTGATCGAGGTCAGCGGCGATGCGCCGGTGCCGCCGTCGTAGCCGGAGATGGTGATCAAGTCCGCGTAGGCCTTGGCCACACCGGCGGCGATGGTGCCGACGCCCGCTTCCGCGACCAGCTTCACCGAGACCAGCGCCTTCGGGTTGACTTGTTTGAGGTCGAAAATCAGCTGCGACAAATCTTCAATCGAATAGATGTCGTGGTGCGGTGGCGGCGAAATCAGGGTCACGCCCGGCACTGCGTAACGCAGCTTGGCGATCAGCCCGTTGACCTTGCCGCCAGGCAACTGGCCACCTTCGCCGGGCTTGGCGCCCTGGGCGACTTTGATTTGCAGCACTTCAGCGTTGACCAGGTATTCCGGGGTCACCCCGAAGCGACCCGTCGCGACTTGCTTGATTTTCGAGCTTTTGATGGTGCCGTAGCGCGCCGGGTCTTCGCCGCCTTCGCCGGAGTTGGAACGCGCACCGAGGCGGTTCATGGCTTCGGCCAGGGCTTCGTGAGCTTCCGGTGACAGGGCGCCCAACGAGATGCCCGCCGAGTCGAAGCGCTTGAGCACCGACTCCAGCGGTTCGATCTCGCTGATGTCCAGCGGCGTGTCCAGGGTCTTGACCTTGAACAGGTCGCGGATCATCGACACCGGACGGTTGTCCACCAGCGCCGTGTATTCCTTGAACTTGCTGTAGTCGCCCTGCTGCACAGCGGCTTGCAGGGTGTTGACCACGTCCGGGTTGTACGCGTGATATTCGCCACCGTGGACGAACTTCAGCAAACCACCTTGCTGGATCGGCTTGCGCGGGCTCCAGGCTTCGGCGGCCAGGGCTTTCTGCTCGGCTTCGATGTCGACGAAACGCGCCCCCTTGATGCGGCTCGGCACACCACGGAAGCTCAGCTCGCAGACTTCTTCGGACAGGCCGATGGCTTCGAACAACTGCGCACCGCGATACGAGGTGATGGTCGAAATGCCCATCTTCGACAGGATCTTCAGCAAACCTTTGGTGATGCCTTTGCGGTAGTTCTTGAACACCTCATACAGGTCGCCCAGCACTTCACCGGTCCGGATCAGGTCGCCCAGCACTTCGTAGGCCAGGAACGGGTAGACCGCCGAGGCACCGAAGCCGATCAGCACCGCAAAGTGATGCGGGTCGCGAGCGGTGGCGGTTTCCACGAGGATGTTGGAGTCGCAGCGCAGGCCTTTTTCGGTCAGGCGGTGGTGCACCGCGCCAGTGGCCAAGGAGGCGTGGATCGGCAATTTGCCCGGAGCAATGTGACGGTCACTCAGCACAACCTGGGTACGACCGGCGCGCACGGCTTCTTCAGCCTGATCGGCGACGTTGCGGATCGCCGCTTCGAGGCCGATGCTTTCGTCGTAGTTGAGGTCGATGATCGCGCGTTCGAAGCCCGGACGATCGAGGTTCATCAGCGAGCGCCACTTGGCCGGAGAAATGACCGGCGAGCTGAGGATCACGCGCGAAGCGTGTTCCGGCGACTCCTGGAAGATATTGCGCTCGGCACCGAGGCAGATCTCCAGCGACATGACGATGGCTTCACGCAACGGGTCGATCGGCGGGTTGGTGACCTGCGCGAATTGCTGACGGAAATAGTCGTACGGCGTACGCACGCGCTGGGACAGCACGGCCATCGGCGTATCGTCGCCCATCGAGCCCACGGCTTCGTAGCCTTGTTCGCCGAGCGGACGCAGCACCTGGTCGCGCTCTTCGAACGTGACCTGGTACATCTTCATGTATTGCTTGAGCTGATCGACGTCGTAAAATGCCGAACCGTGGTCGTTGTCTTCCATGGTCGCCTGGATGCGCAGGGCATTCTTGCGCAGCCATTGCTTGTACGGATGACGGGACTTCAGGCGGTTGTCGATGGCGTCGGTGTCGAGGATCTGGCCGGTTTCGGTGTCCACGGCAAAGATCTGGCCCGGGCCGACACGGCCCTTGGCAATCACGTCTTCAGGCTGGTAGTTCCAGACACCGATTTCCGAGGCGAGGGTGATAAAACCGTTTTTGGTGGTGACCCAACGCGCCGGACGCAGACCGTTACGGTCGAGCAGGCAGACCGCGTAGCGACCGTCGGTCATGACCACGCCGGCCGGGCCGTCCCACGGTTCCATGTGCATCGAGTTGTATTCGTAGAACGCCCGCAGATCCGGGTCCATGGTCTCGACGTTCTGCCACGCAGGCGGGATGATCATCCGCACGCCACGGAACAGGTCGATGCCACCGGTGACCATCAACTCGAGCATGTTGTCCATGCTGGAGGAGTCGGAACCGACGCGGTTGACCAGCGGCCCGAGTTCTTCGAGATCAGGCATCAGGTCGTTGGCGAACTTGGTGCGACGGGCCACGGCCCAGTTGCGGTTGCCGGTGATGGTGTTGATCTCGCCGTTGTGCGCCAGGAAGCGGAACGGTTGCGCCAGCGGCCATTTCGGCAGGGTGTTGGTCGAGAAGCGCTGGTGGAACACGCAGATTGCGGTTTGCAGGCGCTGGTCGCTGAGGTCTGGATAGAAGGCGGTCAAATCCGCCGGCATCATCAGGCCTTTATAAATGATGGTCTTGTGCGAAAAGCTGCAGATGTAGTGGTCGGTGTCGACAGCGTTGGCCACGGACGAACGACGACGGGAGCTGAACAGCTTGATCGCCATCTCCTGATCGCTCAGGCCTTCGCCACCGATGAACACCTGTTCGATCTGCGGCAGGCGCTCAAGGGCCAGGCGGCCGAGGACGCTGGTATCGATGGGCACTTTGCGCCAGCCGACGAGCGTCAGGCCGGCAGCCAGGATCTCGCGATTCATGTTTTCGCGAGCGGCCTGGGCTTTGACCGGGTCCTGATTGAAGAAGACCATGCCCACGGCATATTGCTTGGGCAGTTCGACGCCGAAGGTTTCCTGGGCGATGGCTCGCAGGAACACGTCCGGCTTCTGAATCAGCAGACCGCAACCGTCACCGGTCTTGCCGTCAGCATTAATCCCACCGCGGTGGGTCATGCAGGTCAGGGCCTCGATGGCCGTTTGCAAAAGGGTATGACTGGGTTCGCCCTGCATATGGGCTATCAGGCCGAAACCGCAGTTATCCTTGAATTCATCTGGTTGGTACAGACCTGCTTTCATAGACACTTTCTCACCAGGCTGCCTCTTACCGAGGCAAATTTCTTTTCAATTCAACCACTTACCATCCGCGCTGAACGTACGCCAGCTTAGCGGGGGCAAAAGGGAGGTCATTGTACACACCGACACAGGGGCTCACAAATTTGACGACGAACTGTCGCAAATCTATGTCGCATTTGTGAAAGGTTTAAAGCGATCTGCTGTGCTAGTCAAAACTTTTTTAATTTTGACCGCTACGACTCAAAGACTACTGTGACGCAGACACCACAAGGTACGCGGCCTTGAGGGTCGCGCGCGCTTGCAGAAATTTTGAGGTGCCGGGAGAGGCGGCCTGGGTAAGGCCGCCGAATCTTCAGCGAGTTGTTGCCAGTTCCTGTTGGACGCTGGCGACAGTGCGAGGCCAAGGTTTACCAGCCTGAACCTTCGCTGGCAAGGCCTTGATGGCGGTAACGGCTGCATCGCGATTGGCGAAGTTACCGTAAGTGATGACGTAAAGCGGCTTGCCGTTGAGGACTTTCTTGAAGTAGCGGTACTCGCCGCCCTGCTCTTTCACGAAGTTTTGCGCGGTCGCTTCAGAGCTGGTGCCGAGGATCTGCACCACATAGTTGCTCGTTGGCTGACCGGCATACCAGGTGCCACCCGCACCCTTGGCAGGGGCGGCTGGTTTTTCGGCAGGTTTGGCGGTCGCTACGGCGGCAGGTTTCGCGGGCGCTGGCGCTGGCGCCGGCTTCACTGCAGGCGCAACCGGGACTGGCTTGGCCGTCGCGACCTGCGTCGGCGCAGGCGTCGGCACAGGCGTTGGTTTGGCGGCTGGCGTCGGCGCCGGACCAGGCTGAATACCGGCCGGCGGCGCAGTGGTGGTCACGGTGGGTGGCGTGGCGCTGGAGCCTTCGACTGGCACGCCGTCGTCGCCTTCGGTGATGCCACCGGCCGCTTCGGCGAGAGGACCGCGCATGACCGGTTGCGAGTTGCCGACCAGCGGCAATGGCATCGGTTGCGAGTTACCGGCGAATTCGACGGAAGGCGCGCCGCCGCTATTGGGTTGTGGCGTGCCCTGACCCAGCGGCAGTTGTGCCTGTTCATTGGCAGGTGCGCCAGTGGTCGGTGCTTTGCTGCGACCCGGCATCAACCAGGCGGCGGCTACCGCGACCACGACAACGGCGGAAATCGCCAATACGTGTTTCTTCGGCATGTTGAACCCCATACTTGGACGCTTTACCGCAGAGCGGCTGGCAATCATTGCTTCGATCATTGCATCGCGGGCGACCTGGTTGATGTTGCCAGGCCAACCGTCAGAGCTTTCGTGAATATCAGAGATCTGATCGGCGGTGAAAAGTTCGACACCCTGCCCGGCACCTTCGAGGCGCTGAACCAGATATTCGCGGGTTTCCTCTTCGGTGTACGGCTGCAGTTCGATGACGTGAAAGCGCTCTTCCTCAAGGCTCAGCGCCTCCAGTTGAGCGATCAGCGAAGACTCGCCGAACAGGAACACGTGCGGGCGACCTTCCGGTGCACCGGCGGCCAGCGCCATCAAGGCTTCCAGCGCGGATTCGTCGAGTTGCTCGGCATCATCCACCAGCAAGTAGACTTCCTGGCCGGTCAGCGCGAGTTGCACCACTTGAGCCAGAATCGCGCCGATCTCGGCCTGGGCGACGTTCAGCGACTGCGCCACCTGGCGCAAAATGCCGGACGCATCGCCGGCGCCACGGGCGGAAACCACCACGCTCTGCACCGATTGCTTGTTGGTGCTGGCCACCAGGGCCTGGCGCAACAGGGTCTTGCCACTGCCTTGCGGGCCGGTAACCACCAGCAGCAACTGACTGTAACGCGCCAGATGATGCAGCTGCCCCAGCACGGGTTTGCGCTGGGCCGGGAAGAATTTGAAGCCAGGCACCCGTGGAGCAAAAGGGTCATGACTTAACTGGTAATGGCCGAGGAAAGCCTCGTCGGCGTGCAAACTAGTCATCGGAATCTTATTAACCTTTAAGCTGAGCCAGGGCGCGGTAATCCGCTCCCAGCGTGGCCTGTAGAACCTCTTTCGGATAATCGTCGGTCACCACCGCTTCGCCCATGTGGCGCAGCAGCACCAGGCGCAAACGACCGTCGATCACTTTCTTGTCAATTGCCATGTGTTCGAGAAAATCGGCTTCGGTCATCTCTTCAGGCGGGATGACCGGCAGGCCGGCACGCTGGAACAGGCGAATGCCGCGATCGCGCTCTTGTTCGCTGATCCAGCCCAGTCGCGCGGACATTTCCAATGCCATTACGGTGCCAGCAGCCACCGCTTCACCATGTAGCCAGACACCATAGCCCATGTGAGTTTCGATGGCGTGGCCGAAGGTATGGCCCAGATTAAGCGTGGCGCGCACCCCCGTTTCCTTTTCGTCGGCACCGACGACCTCGGCCTTGGCCTCGCAGGACCGCTTGATCGCGTATGTCAGGGCGACCTGGTCGAGGGCGCGCAGGCGCTCGACGTTTTCTTCGAGCCAGCTCAGGAACGGCTCGTCGCAGATCAGCCCGTATTTGATGACTTCGGCCAGCCCGGCTGACAACTCGCGGGGCGGCAAGGTATTGAGCGAGGCGGTGTCGATGAGCACCACGTTCGGCTGATAGAAGGCGCCGACCATGTTCTTGCCCAACGGATGATTGATCCCGGTCTTGCCGCCCACCGAAGAGTCGACTTGCGACAGCAGCGTGGTCGGCACCTGGATGAAATCAACACCGCGCTGGTAGCAAGCCGCAGCAAAACCGGCCATGTCGCCAATCACACCGCCGCCGAGGGCGATCACGGTGGTGCGGCGGTCGTGCCGGGCGGTCAGCAAACCGTCGAAAATCAGTTGCAGGGTTTCCCAGGTCTTGAAGGCTTCGCCGTCCGGCAGCACCACGGAAATCACCGAAAATTGCGCGAGGCTGCGGGTCAGACGTTCGAGGTAGAGCGGTGCAACAGTCTCGTTGGAGATGATCGCTACTTGCCGTCCGCGAATGTGCGGGGCCAGCAGCTCAGGCTGATCCAACAAACCTTCGCCAATATGAATCGGGTAGCTGCGCTCGCCTAGATCGACCTTGAGTGTCTGCATGTGTCCCCACAGTGAAGATGAATCAGGCGTCCTGCCTTGAGTTAACGAATGTCCACGGTGCCTGCTGATGCGACGCCGGTTGATAGCCATCTGCCACAGCCCTGAGCGGCCATGACAGGACGCCGAGGATAGCGCATTTCGCGCTGCGCTTTAACGGGGAGGTAGCTGTTGCAAGCGCTCGAGGATATCGAGCACGACCATTCGCGGCGGCCGCTCATCGGTTTCGACCACCAGATCGGCAATCTCGCGGTAGAGCGGATCGCGGATCGCCAGCAGATCCCGCAGGGTCTTGGCCGGGTCGGCGGTACGCAGCAACGGCCGATTGCGATCGCGCGCCGTGCGTCCGACCTGTTGTTCGACAGAGGCGTGCAGGTAAACCACCCGACCACCGGCGTGCAGCGCCCGACGATTGGCCTCGCGCATGACCGCACCGCCACCCGTCGCCAGCACCACGCCGTCGCAGGCGCACAGCTCTTCGATCATCGCTTGCTCGCGATCACGAAAGCCGGGCTCACCTTCCTTATCGAAGATCCACGGGATATTGGCGCCCGTGCGCAATTCAATTTCCTTATCGGAATCTTTGAACGGCAGGCGCAGCTCTTTGGCCAGCAACCGGCCGATGGTGCTTTTTCCAGCCCCCATCGGTCCAACAAGAATCAAATTTCGCACAGAATCAATGACTCACAGCAATCGCCTGGTTGTTCATGATACGCGGAGTGAGAAATACCAGCAGCTCGGATTTTTTCTCCGAAACCACGTCACGCCGGAAAAGGCGGCCAAGATACGGCACATCACCGAGAAATGGCACCTTATCTACAACCTTGCTCTGAGTATTTGAGAAAACCCCACCAATCACGATGGTCTCGCCATCGTTGACCAGGACCTTGGCGTTGACCTCGTTTTTCTTGATCGGCGGTACATCCTGCACCTTGTTCAGGTAGTCCGGCTCATCCTTGGTGACCTTGACCTCCATGATGATGCGGTTGTCCGGAGTGATCTGTGGCGTCACTTCCAGCGACAGCGAGGCTTCCTTGAAAGATACCGACGTAGCGCCGCTGGAGCTCGCTTCCTGATATGGAATCTCGGTGCCTTTGAGGATCTTTGCGGTTTCCTTGTCGGACGTGACCACCTTGGGCTGCGAGACGATTTCGCCGTTACCGGTCTTCTCCATCGCCGTCAGTTCAAGGTCCAGCAACACATTGTCCGTGATGAAGGCGATGCCGATCCCCGACGTATTGCCAGCCGTGCCCATGTCGACGAACGGTGAGTTGGTGCTGGTGCTGCCCGGAGTGCCGATGGTGGTCGACGAACCGTTGCTGACCCCGGAGGTGTTCCAGTTGCCCTTGTTCTGCACCGAGCCGCCCCAGCGCACGCCCAGGCTTTTGTCGTAGTCGACGTTGGCTTCGACGATTCGCGCTTCGATCATCACCTGGCGCACCGGAATATCCAGCTGCGCGACAATCCGCCGAAGCTCGTCGAGCCGGTCCTGAGTCTGATAGGCAATGATGTTGTTGGTGCGGTCATCGACCGTGATCGAGCCGCGCTCGTCGGCTTTGGCCTCGGCACTGGTCACCGAGGTGAACAGTTTGGCGATGTCGGCGGCTTTGGCGTAGTTGACCTGCAACAGTTCGCGCCGCAGCGGCGCCAGTTCGGCAATTTGTTTCTGTGATTCCAGCTCCTGGCGCTCGCGCGCGGCGATTTCATCCGCCGGAGCGACCAGCAGGACGTTGCCAATCTTGCGCTTGTCCAGACCTTTGGTTTTCAGCACCAGGTCCAGCGCCTGATCCCACGGCACATTCTGCAAGCGCAAGGTAATGCCACCCTGCACCGTGTCGCTGGCCACCAGGTTGAGGTTGGTGAAGTCGGCGATCAGTTGCAGTACCGAACGCACATCGATGTCCTGAAAATTCAGCGACAGCTTTTCCCCGGTGTAGGCAAAGCGCTCGGCGTTACGCTTTTGCAAGTCGTCAACGGTCATCGGACGAATGCTGACGGTCAGCTTGTTGTCGGTCTGGTAGGTCGAATAATCGAAAGCGCCGCTGGGTTCGATACTGATCGTGGCCCGATCACCCGTGGCGCTGGCGTTGACGAACTGCACCGGGGTGGCGAAATCCTTGACGTCCAGACGCACCCGCAACTTCTCGGGCAACTGCGTCCGGGCAAAACCGAGGATTATTTTGCCGTCGCGCTCCTGGATGTCCGGCGCGATGGAAGGGTCTGACAGGTCGATCACCACATTGCCTTCACCCTGGGTGCCGCGTTGGAAATCGACACCACGAATGCCTTTGCTCACAGGCGCGTAGGTTTTTGCCGGCGCCGGCGTTGCAACCGCGGCGCGAGGGGCGCTGGCCGGTTTCATCGCTTTGCTATTGGCGCCTTGCCCGACGACCACCAGCAGATTGTTGCCTTCAACCCTTGCGCTGTAGGGCGTCAATTGCGTCAGGTTGATGATCAGTCGCGTACGATCCTTGGCTTCCACCACCGTGGCGCTGCGGGCATTGCCGCCGCCCAGATCGCGGTTCTTGTTCGCCAACTGGCTGGCCACGCCAGGCAGGTCGAGCGCAATCCGCGCCGGCTGCTCGGTCGTATAACCCCGGGGTTCCGGTGGCGGTGCATCGAAAGACAACTTCAACTCGACACGGTCACCCGGCAGCGCTGCAACATCCAGCGCTTTGAGGTTGGCCGCTTGCACCATCGGCGACAACAACGCTATCCATAGCGAGATACCGAGGGTTGAGAAAATCCTGTTCATTATTCGAGTTCCACTATGAGTGCTCTTTCAAAGGGATGGTCCTTGGTCGTTCCAGCCAGGCGCCCTCGCCATCGGGAACGATTTCGACCACATCGACTTGTGAGCCGCTGATGGCGACGATCCGACCATAGTTGCGCCCCAGATAATCGCCGACTTTCAGCCGATGCACGCCGCCCGCCCCGCGCAATAGCGCAAAGGAGCCACCTGCATTGGAGATCGTGCCGACCATTTCAAACTGCTCGATGTTGAAACCTTCGAGGTACTGTTTGACCCGGCTGGGGTCGGGTTTGACGTTGCGCGAACCGCGCTTCTGGCCGGCCAGATCAATCCGCACCTGCCGCGAGAAAGGGCTGCGCAGGTTGGCGGCGTTGTAGGTGAATGTTGGGTAAGACCGGAATGTCGGCGTTGGTTCAATCTTGCCGGGCGGTCGCAGGCGCACTTCGTTCATGTAAGCGTCGAGGTCGCTGAAGTCATTGCCCCCACCACAACCGCCCAGACCGACAAACAACAGCACCATCGACAAGCAACGAAGCGGGCTCATTTTTGCAGCCCCTTGTCGTTGTAGCGGTAGGTCTTGGCCAGGATGCTCATGCGCAGCTTCTGCCCGCCCTCGGGGTTGGCCGGGGCGAGGTCGAAATCATGCAGGGTGACAATCCGGGGCAGCCCGGCCACGCCGCTGACAAAAGTCGCCAGGTCGTGATAGGCGCCGGTCACGGTGATCTGGATCGGCAGCTCGATATAGAACTGCTGGGTAACCTCCGGCAGCAATTTGATCTCTTCGAACTCCAGCCCGCTGCCGAGCCCGGTGCGGGTGATGTCCTCCAGCAAACCCGGCACCTCGGTATCGCTGGGCAGTTGGCGCAACAGCACGCCGAAGGAATTCTCCATTTCCTTCATCTGCTGGGTGTAGAGCTCCAGGTTGGCCGCCAACCGCGCCTTGGAGGCGAATTGCTCCTTGAGCGTCGATTCTTCCTCGCCCTTCAACGCCAGCTGATCTTGCAGATCGCTGAGGTAGAACGTGTACCCCAGCGCCAGCACCAGCACCATCAGCAAAGCCCCCACCACCGCCTTGATCGCCGGCGGCCAGGAACCGATGTTGCTGGTGTCCAGATCGTTGATATCGATGTTGCGCAGCCCTTCGAACCACTCGGACGGCCTCATTTGTCGTCCCCCGTGGCCGTGGGCTGAGTCTGGCGAACGGTCAACTGGAAAACGTTGGCCTGATCCAGCTGGCCGGCGGTGGTCGCCTTGACCTCAGTGAGGCTGGGCGCGTCGAACCAGTCGGACGCATCAAGGTTGCGCATCAGGTCGGAAACACGGTTGTTGGACTCCGCCGCGCCAGTGATCGACAGGGTTTTGCCGACCATTTTCACTTCGGTGAAATACACCCCTTCCGGTAACGTGCGCGCCAACTGATCAAAAATCCGCCCGCTGATCTGCCGGTTCCCTTGCAGGTCCTGGATGATGCGCATGCGCTCGACCAGTTGCTGACGACGAGCCTTCAGATCGCTGATCTGCTTGATTCGCTCATCGACCAGGGCAATTTGTTTGCCGATGTAATCGTTGCGAGCGACTTGCCGGTCGATGGCGCTGCCAATCACCTGGTCCGCGATCAATATCGCCCCCACGGAACCTGCCAGAACGCCGATCAGCGCAAGAAAAAAGCGCTTGCGGCGTTGTTCACGCAGTTCTTCACGCCAGGGTAAAAGGTTGATCCGCGCCATCAGTCGAAACTCCTGAGGGCCAGACCACAGGCAATCATCAGTGCTGGCGCATCGCTGGCCAGGGCGCCGGCATTGACCTTGTTGCTCAGGGCCATGTCGGCAAACGGATTGGCAACCTGGGTCGGCGTGCCCAGCCGCTGCTCGATCAACCGGTCAAGCCCCGGCACCGACGCCGTGCCACCGGCCAGCAGGATGTGATCGACCGCGTTGTACTGGCCGGAGGCAAAGAAGAACTGCAACGAACGCGAGACTTGCTGCACCAGCGCATCGCGAAAGGGTTGCAGGACTTCGCTGACGTAATCGTCCGGCAAGCCGCCCTGTTTTTTCGCCAGCCCGGCCTGTTCGATGGTCAGCCCGTAACGTCGCTGGATCTCTTCCGTGAGTTGGCGACCGCCGAACAGTTGTTCGCGGGTGTAGATGATCCGCCCGTTGTAGAGCACGCTCAGGGTGGTCATGGTGGCGCCGATGTCGACAACGGCGACCGTCAGGCGCTCCTGTGACGCGGCCAGATGACTCGACAGCAGGCCGAACGAGCGCTCCAGCGCATAGGCTTCGACGTCTACCACCCGTGCGGTCAGGCCGGCCAGTGCCAGCGCCGCCTCACGAACTTCGACGTTTTCCTTGCGACAGGCGGCCAGCAGCACATTGACCCGCTCTGGGTTGCGCACCGACTCGCCCTGGACTTCGAAATCGATGGCGACTTCGTCCAGTGGATAGGGAATGTATTGATCGGCCTCGATCTTCAGCTGGTTTTCCATCTCGTCGTCGGAAAGACCGGCGTCCATCTCGATGGTCTTGGTGATGACCGCCGAACCTGCCACGGCCACGGCGACGTTTCTGAGGCTGGTTCGGGCCTTTTGCAGCACACGGGTGAGTGCCTGGCCCACGCCTTCGAGTTCGGCGATATTTTTCTCGACCACAGCGTTCGCTGGCAGCGGTTCGACGGCATAAGCCTCGACCCGATACCGGTCGCCCTGCCGGCTCAGCTCCAGCAGCTTTACCGACGTGGAGCTGATATCGATCCCCAAAAGCGTGTTGGCCTTTTTATTGAAGAGTCCTAGCACTACCAATTCCCTATGACTATCCGTGAGTTACGGACTCTGTAATATCCATTGCGTTCAATCACCCCGTCTTGACAGAAGCGCAAATGACGCTCACCACGGAAAAATGCTTATAATGCCCAGCGTTTTTTTCCGCTTTTTATTGCAAGCGCGGGTTGTTCTCTGTAATCCGGACCCCTGACGCCTCATTCATTCTTTGCCCTGGATGTCCAAAAGCCTTGATTCGTCTGCTGAAATTTTTCGGTTGGTCCATCGTCGCCGTTTTCTGCGGACTGCTCTTAGGTCTCAGTGGCGCCTATCTTTACCTTAGTCCGGGATTGCCGTCCGTGGAGGCTCTGAGAAGCATCCAGTTGCAGATTCCGTTGCGGGTCTACAGCAGCGACAACAAGTTGATCGCAGAATTTGGCGAAATGCGCCGCACACCGATCCGTTTCGCCGACATTCCCCCCAACTTCATAAATGCGTTACTAAGTGCTGAAGATGATAATTTCGCCAACCATTACGGCGTCGACCCGAGCAGCCTGATGCGTGCCGCCACTCAGTTGGTAAAAAGCGGACACATTCAGTCCGGCGGCAGCACCATCACCATGCAGGTGGCGAAGAACTTCTTCCTGACCAGCGAACGCAGCTTCTCGCGCAAAACCACCGAAATTCTGTTGGCCCTGCAGATCGAACGGCAACTGACCAAGGACGAGATCCTTGAGCTGTACGTCAACAAGATCTACCTGGGTAACCGCGCCTACGGCATCGAAGCCGCCGCGCAGGTTTACTACGGCAAGTCGATTCGTGATGTCTCTCTCGCGCAGATGGCGATGATCGCCGGCCTGCCAAAAGCCCCATCGCGCTTCAACCCGCTGGCCAACCCGGCGCGCAGTAAAGAACGTCGCGACTGGATCCTTGGGCGCATGTACAAGCTCGGAAAGATCACCGAAGCCGACTACACCACTGCAATCAACGAACCTCTGAACGCCAGCTATCACGTGCCGACGCCGGAAGTTAATGCGCCGTACATCGCTGAAATGGCCCGCGCCGAGATGGTCGGCCGCTATGGCAGCGATGCCTACACCGAAGGTTTCCGCGTCACCACAACGGCGCCGAGCAACTTGCAGGAAATGGCCAACTCCGCCGTCCACGAAGGCTTGATGACCTACGACCAGCGGCACGGCTATCGCGGTCCTGAATCGCGCCTGCCAGGCAAGACTCGCGAGGCGTGGGCCACCGAGCTGACCAAGCAGCGCACCATCAGCGGCCTGGAGCCCGCCATCGTCACCCAGGTCGACAAAACGGGCCTGCAAGTGATGACCCGCACCGGCGACGAACATGTCGGCTGGGACAGCATGAAATGGGCGCGCCCGTTCCTGAACACCAACAGCATGGGCGCCAATCCGAAGCAACCGGCGGACGTGGCGCAAGTCGGCGATCTGATTCGCGTGCAGCGCCAGCCGGACAATTCGCTGAAATTCAGCCAGATCCCGCAGGCGCAGGCAGCGCTGGTGTCGCTTGATCCGCAGAACGGTGCCATCCGCTCGCTGGTCGGTGGTTTTGCCTTCGAGCAGAGCAATTACAACCGCGCCATGCAGGCCAAGCGCCAACCGGGCTCGAGCTTCAAACCGTTCGTCTACAGCGCGGCGCTGGATAACGGCTACACCGCCGCCACGCTGGTAAACGACGCGCCGATCGTGTTTGTCGACGAATACCTGGACAAGGTCTGGCGACCGAAGAACGACACCAATACCTTCCTTGGGCCGATTCGTTTGCGCGAAGGCTTGTACAAGTCGCGCAACCTGGTGTCGATCCGCCTGGTGCAGGCGCTGGGCGTCGACCGCACCATCGACTACATCAGCAAGTTCGGCTTCAACAAGCAGGACCTGCCGCGCAACCTGTCCCTCGCCTTGGGCACTGCGACCCTCACGCCCATGGAAATCGCCACCGGCTGGAGCACCTTCGCCAACGGCGGCTACAAGATCACGCCGTACATCATCGACAAGATCGAAAGCCGCAACGGCGACACGCTGTTCGTCGCCAACCCGCCGAGCGTGCCGCAGGGCGACGCCGCCAGCAGCGGCATCGCCGCACCGGCCGCGCAGACGTTCACGGTCAACCCCCCGCCGGGCGAAGCGGCGACCGCACCCGGCACCGCGCCGCAAACGCCAGCCGTGGCCGAGCGCATTGTCGATGGCCGCACCACTTTCATCCTCAACAGCATGCTGGAGGACGTGATCAAGCTCGGCACCGGTCGTCGCGCACTGGCGATGGGGCGCAGCGACATCGCGGGCAAGACCGGTACAACCAACGAATCCAAGGATGCGTGGTTCTCCGGTTATAACGCTGATTACGTGACCACGGTCTGGACCGGTTTCGACCAACCCGAAAGCCTGGGCAAACGCGAGTTCGGCGGCACAGTGGCGCTGCCGATCTGGATGAACTACATGTCGGCGGCGCTGAAAGACAAGCCGCCACACACCCAGCCAGAGCCGGAAGGCATCCTCAGCCTGCGGGTCGATCCGATCAGCGGTCGCGCGGCCAGCCCGGGCACGCCGGGCGCTTACTTCGAGCTGTTCAAGTCGGAAGATACGCCACCGTCGGTGAATGAGCTGGGCAACGGCACTGCGCCGGGTAGCCCGCTGCCAGCGGATGAAGCGGCGCCGATCGATTTGTTCTGATCGCTTAGCAGCGAAAAGCCCCGCCTTCGAGAGAAGCGCGGGGCTTTTTGTTGCCTCATATTTTGTGTTGGCTGAACCGGCCTCTTCGCGAGCAAGCCCGCTCCCACAGGGAATACATTTCAATGTGGGAGCATTGTGGGGCTTTTGTTGCCTCATATTTTGTGTTGGCTGAACCGGCCTCTTCGCGAGCAAGCCCGCTCCCACAGGGAATGCATTTCAATGTTGGGGGGGGGGTGGTCGCGAAGAGGCCCGGTGTGGCGCTG
>NZ_JBNNWE010000029.1:0-59496 GCF_050280905.1 Pseudomonas sp. NPDC086278 | reverse complement strand
GTGAGTGGCTGACCGAACATGCGCCGAACCTCGGCGCGGTGCCGGTGGAACATTTGTGGGGGATTCGTGAACGGGTCTTGAGCAGCGAGCCAGGGACCCCGAAGGGCTCACACCCCCCGGGGTTGTTGGCAATGCACGCTGCTTACAACTTGGCGATCGACACCTCGGTGGATTTTACGAAGGCGATCACTTCGCTGCCGACCACCAGTTCCAGCTCTTTTACCGAGCGGGTGGTGATCACTGAAGTGACGATGCCGGATGCGGTTTGCACGTCGATTTCCGACAGCACGTCACCCAGCACGATTTCCTTGATCGAGCCTTTGAACTGGTTACGAACGTTGATGGCTTTGATAGTCATGATGTTGATTCCTGTCGTTGGATAAGGCTTGAGTTATTGAGCCCAACGCAATTGCGTCGGCAAGGGTGAAACAGGTTCCGGCTCCGGCGGTTCACCGGGCAGTGACAGCACACGATTGAGGACTTCGGTTTCCAGCGCCGCCAGCCGATGAGAACCACGCACCCGAGGCCGCGGCAATTCAACGTGCAGGTCGAGGCCGACTTCGCCCTCTTCGATCAGAATTACCCGATCGGCAATCGCCACCGCTTCACTGACGTCATGGGTCACCAGCAACACGGTGAAACCGTGCTTCTGCCAGAGCCGTTCGATCAGTTGCTGCATTTCAATCCGGGTCAGGGCATCCAGCGCGCCCAGCGGTTCGTCCAGCAACAGCAAGCGCGGCTGGTGAATCAGCGCGCGGGCCAGCGCCACACGTTGCTTCTGGCCACCCGACAAGGCCGCCGGCCATTCGTTGGCGCGGTCCGCCAGGCCGACTGATTCCAGTGCCTCCAGCGCTTGCGGCCGCCAGTTGCCTTTAAGGCCAAGACCCACGTTGTCGATGACCTTTTTCCACGGCAGCAAACGCGCTTCCTGGAACATCAGTCGCGTGTCTTCCCGCGCATCGCTCAGCGGTGCCGAGCCTGCAAGCAATTCACCGCCAGTGGGTTTATCGAGCCCGGCCAGCAAGCGCAGTAAAGTACTTTTGCCGCAGCCGCTGCGACCGACCACGGCAACGAATTGACCGGCCGGAATGTGCAGATCGATCTCACGCAGCACCTGCCGCGCGCCGAAGGTTTTTTGCAGCTTGCGCACCGCCAGCGGAATCCCGCGCAGCAGGCGTGGAGGTTGTTGAGCGGTCATGCGGCACCTCCCTTGGCAACCTGATAAGCCGGATGCCAGCGCAGCCAGACACGCTCAAGCCCACGGGCCGCGAGGTCGGCGAGCTTGCCGAGCACCGCGTACAGAAGAATCGCCAGCACCACCACGTCGGTCTGCAAAAACTCCCGCGCATTCATCGCCAGGTAGCCGATGCCGGAACTCGCGGAGATGGTTTCAGCGACGATCAGCGTCAGCCACATGAAGCCCAACGCGAAGCGCACGCCGACCAGAATCGAAGGCAAGGCGCCCGGCAGGATTACCTGCCGGAACAGGCTGAAACCGGACAGACCGTAACTGCGCGCCATCTCCACCAGCGCCGGGTCGACGTTGCGGATGCCGTGATAGGTGTTGAGGTAAATCGGGAACAACGTGCCCAGCGCCACCAGGAAAATCTTTGCGGACTCGTCGATGCCGAACCACAAAATCACCAGTGGAATCAGCGCCAGGTGCGGCACGTTGCGGATCATCTGCACCGAACTGTCGAGCAGGCGCTCGCCCCATTTCGACAGGCCGGTGATGAAGCCCAGCGCCAGGCCAATGCTGCCGCCGATGGTGAAGCCCAGCGCCGCGCGCCAGCCGCTGATCGCCAGGTGCGTCCAGATTTCGCCGCTGCGCACCAGGCTCACGCCGGCTTCGATCACGGCAATGGGCGCCGGCAGAATCCGCGTCGACAACCAGCCCGCCGACACCGACAACTGCCAGACCGCCAGCAGCAATACCGGCAGCGCCCAGGGCGCGAGGCTGTGGATGATTTTTTTCATGGCGCGCCTCAGCTCTGGGACGCGGCTTTGGGAAGAATGTCGTTGGCGACCATCTCACCGAAGGGGCTGACGTAATTGGCGCCCTTCGGCAACTCCGGACGCTCGATGTCCAGGTGCGGGAACAGCAATTCGGCCACGCGGTACGACTCTTCCAGGTGTGGATAACCGGAGAAGATGAACGTGTCGATGCCCAGGTCCGCGTATTCCTTCACGCGAGCGGCCACGGTCGGACCGTCGCCCACCAGCGCCGTGCCGGCACCGCCGCGCACCAGACCGACACCGGCCCACAGATTCGGGCTGACTTCGAGGTTGTCGCGGTTGCCGCCATGCAGCGCGGCCATGCGTTGCTGGCCGACCGAATCAAAACGCGCCAGCGACGCCTGTGCCCGGGCGATGGTCTCGTCGTCCACATGCGAGATCAGACGATCCGCTGCTTGCCAGGCCTCTTCGTTGGTTTCACGCACGATCACATGCAAGCGAATGCCGAAGCGCACGGTACGACCGAGCTTCGCCGCTTTCGCGCGCACTTGTTCAATCTTCTCGGCCACGGCGGCCGGTGGTTCGCCCCAGGTCAGGACCATTTCTACCTGTTCTGCGGCGAGGTCTTGTGCCGCCTCGGAAGAGCCACCGAAATACAGCGGCGGACGCGGTTGCTGAATCGGCGGATAGAGCAACTTCGCGCCTTTCACGCTGATGTGCTGACCGTCGTAATCGACGGTTTCACCTTCCAGCACCCGACGCCAGATGCGGGTGAATTCCACCGAGGCCTGATAGCGCTCTTCGTGGCTGAGAAACAAACCGTCGCCGGCCAATTCTTCCGGGTCCCCACCGGTCACCAGGTTGAACAACGCCCGCCCGCCGGACAGGCGATCCAGCGTCGCCGCCTGACGCGCCGCCACCGTCGGGGAAATGATCCCGGGGCGCAACGCGACAAGGAACTTCAAACGCTGGGTCACCGGGATCAACGACGCGGCCACCAGCCACGAGTCTTCGCACGAGCGGCCAGTGGGAATCAGCACTCCGCCGAAGCCCAGGCGATCCGCCGCTTGCGCGACTTGTTGCAGGTAACCGTGGTCGACGGCGCGGGCGCCTTCGGCGGTGCCAAGGTAATGGCCGTCGCCGTGGGTAGGCAGGAACCAGAAGATATTGAGGCTCATGGAGTGGTCTCCTTAGGAAATCGAATTACTGCGCTTTGGCAACGGCTGCCGGCGGCGTCCAGATCACGTCTTTGATGCTCAGCGGCTTCGGAATCAGCTTGAGCTGATAGAAGCTGTCGGCGATTTTCTGTTGCGCGGCGACCACGTCAGGAGTCAGGAACAACGCGCCGTAACCCTGGCGTTTCACCGAAGTCAGGGTGATGTCTGCCGGCAGGCCGAGCAGCGGCGACACCTGTTGGGTGACTTCTTCAGGGTTGGCTTTGGACCATTCACCGACCGCGCGCACTTCTTCGACGAGGGTTTTGATCACCTCGGGATTTTTCTGCGCGTAAGGCTTGGTCGCGAGGTAGAACTGATGGTTGTCGACCAGGCCCTGGCCATCGCGCAGGGCGTGCGCTTGCAGTTGTTGTTCGGCGGCGGCCTGGTAAGGGTCCCAGATGACCCAGGCATCGACGCTGCCACGCTCGAACGCGGCGCGGGCATCGGCCGGCGGCAGGAACACGGTCTGGATGTCGGTGTATTTGAGGCCGGCATCCTCCAGCGCACGCACCAACAGGTAGTGAACGTTGGAGCCTTTGTTCAGGACGACTTTCTTGCCTTTGAGGTCCGCCACGGTTTTGATCGGCGAATCCTTCGGCACCAGGATTGCTTCGCTGTGGGGCGCAGGCGGTTCGTAGGCGACGTAGAGCAGATCGGCGCCGGCCGCTTGAGCGAACACTGGCGGGGTTTCGCCGGTAACGCCGAAGTCGATGGAGCCGACGTTCAGGCCTTCGAGCAGTTGCGGGCCGCCGGGAAACTCAGTCCATTGCACGTCCACGCCTTGGGCGGCGAGGCGTTTTTCCAGCGTGCCCTTGGCTTTGAGCAGCACCAGCGTGCCGTACTTTTGATAACCGATTCTCAGCGTCTCGGCTTGGGCTTGGGTAATGGCGCCGAAGGACACAGCCGCAACAAACAGAGCGACCAGACCACGACGCAAAATGACAGTGCGCATAACGCTCTCCTTTTTGCCGTTGGGTTGTGGCTGCACCTGCTTGCCCGTTAGCGGGCGAGTAAGGCCAGTACTTCAATTTCAGGTGTGGCTTGAGTGCAGGCTCAAATGCTCCAGCGAGCACTCAACAGACGTTCGTTCAACAGGTTCGGATCGAGCGGCTTGGGCCGTCGCGCCATGGCGCTGAAAAACAATTCCAGCGACTCGTTCAAGCGTTGTTCCAGTTCCGGCGCCAACTGCGCCTGGGCGCTGCCTTCGCCGTAAGCGATCTGGCTGTCTTCGGCAAAAATCCCGTGGAGCATTTCCTGGGCTTTCAGCGCCGACAGCACCGGTTTGAGCGCGTAATCCACCGCCAGCATGTGAGCAATGCTGCCGCCGGTGGCCATTGGCAACACCACTTTGTGGGCCAAGGCGCGCTCGGGCAGTAAGTCCAGAACGGTTTTCAATGCGCCGGAGAACGACGCCTTGTACACCGGGGTGGCGATCAGCAGGCCATCGGCGTTTTCAATCTGTTGCAGCAAATCGATCACCTTCGGGCTGTCGAAGCGTGCGTGCAGCAAGTCTTCAGCCGGGAAGTCCCGTATCTGGTAACTCACCACTTCCACACCTTGCTGCTGCAACCAGCGTTGCGAACGCTCCAGCAGCACCCCGGAGCGGGAGCGTTGGCTGGGACTGCCACCGAGTGAGACGACCAGCATTCAGAGAATTCCTTGAAACGTTTTGGCGATTCGCAGTGTGCGATCTCGCTTTGATGGCAGTGACCTTAACAGCTGATTGTTATATCCATAAATCATATTTATTCATTTGGTTATTCTTTATTTATCTATGCAAAACACTGTTCTCCGGGCAAAAAAACAGGCCGTCGAAACGGCCTGAAATCCCCTGCTATGGATGCTGTTCAATCTGAAGTCAGCGGCGCTGGTCATGCCGCCTTCGCGAACAAGCCCGCTCCCACGGTGAACAACGCGGTCCACTGTGGGAGCGGGCTTGCTCGCGAAGGCGATATCAGCCGCGCCGCAACTGCTGATGATTCACCGGTTAGGCTGTGGCGTCAGGCGCAGGTACGGTTTCACCGCGCGATACCCCTTGGGAAAGCGCTTCTTGATTTCATCTTCATCCTTGAGCGACGGCACGATCACCACTTCATCGCCGTCCTGCCAATTGGCCGGGGTGGCGACTTTGTAGTTATCGGTGAGTTGCAGCGAGTCGATCACGCGCAGGATTTCATGGAAATTGCGGCCGGTGCTCGCCGGGTAAGTGATGGTCAGCCGCACCTTCTTGTTGGGGTCAATCACGAACAGCGAGCGCACGGTCAGGGTGTCGTTGGCGTTCGGGTGAATCAGATCGTAGAGGTCGGATACCTTGCGATCAGCGTCGGCCAGAATCGGGAAATTGACGACGGCGTTCTGGGTTTCGTTGATGTCTTCGATCCACTTGTGGTGCGAGTCCACCGGGTCCACCGACAGCGCGATGGCTTTCACGCCACGCGTGGCGAATTCATCTTTCAACTTGGCGGTGAAGCCCAACTCGGTGGTGCACACAGGCGTGAAGTCCGCCGGATGGGAAAACAGCACGCCCCAGCTATCGCCCAGCCACTCGTGGAAACGGATGGTGCCGGCGCTGGAATCCTGTTCGAAGTCGGGGGCGATGTCGCCAAGTCTGAGGCTCATGGTGCTGCTCCTGGTGAGTGCTTGATGAGCCCAACTGTGCCTGTGTTTTTTATGGATTAAAAAGAATAAATATCGATTTGTTTAGATCCTAAAAGAATATTAAAGATCTGTTCACTGGACCTCGACAGGCATCGGGACGACTATCGTTCGCAAGGTTCGAGAAGGCCTTGAGTAGCTGCAAAGAGGGGCGTTTCAAGGCGAGATTACGGGGGTGACTCCGCTTTGAAAACGCAAAAGCCCCGCGCGGCGAGCTGCCGCGCGGGGCTTTTTTTACTTCGGTTACGCGAGCGCTATTACAACAGCGGGATCGAGTAGCTGAGGATCAGGCGGTTTTCGTCCTGCGAACGGGTGTTCGGCAGGTCGGTGCGCCACATAGCGTTTTTCCACATGAAGCCGACGTTTTTCAGCGGGCCTTCAGGTACTACGTAACCGATAGTCAGGTCACGTTCCCACTCGGAAGCGCCGTTGGCCAACTGACCACCGCTTGCGTTCACGGTGTCGATGTTGTCGCCACGCAGGTAGACCATGCCGGCAGTCAGGCCTGGCACACCCACTTTCGCGAAATCATACGAGTAGCGTGCTTGCCAGGTGCGTTCGCCGGCACGGCCGAACTTCTGGATTTGCATGTCGGTGATGGTGTAGTTCGACGAGCCGTCGCCCTGGTTCAGCCAAGGGAAGTCGCTGCTGCCGTTGCTGACCTGGTAACCGCCGCCGAAGGTGTGGCCGGCAACGGTGTACAGGAACAGGCCGCTGTACAGGTTGTTGTCGACTTTGCCTTTGCCGTTCGGCGCGTTGTAGTTGCCGGTGGTGTAGTAGAACGGGTTGTGACCGTTAGCACCGTCGTCAGAGCTGTTGAAGTAACGCAGATCGGACTTCAAAACGCCCGGGCCGATTGCCCAGTTGTGCACCAGACCCAGGAAGTGTTGCTTGTAGAAGTCTTCCAGGTTGCCGAAGTAGTACTGGGCAGTCAGGTCTTTGGTGATTTTGTAGTCACCACCGGCGTAGTTGAACTTGTTGCTGTCGCGGCCTGCTGCGGTACGGCCGTTGGCGCCCGAGATCGACATCGACTGGTTGTTGCTCGAGTTACGACCTTTTACTTGTTCGATCTGACCACCGACCAGGGTCAGATCCTTGATGTCGTTCGAGGTGATCTGGCCACCCTGCCAGGTTTGCGGCAGCAGACGACCGTCGTTGGTCACGATAACCGGCAGTTTTGGCTGCAGGGTGCCCAATTTCAGTTCGGTCTGGGAGATCTTGGCTTTTGCAGTCACGCCCAGGCTGGAGAAGTCATTGACCGCTTCGCCGTTCGATTTGCTTGGGAAAACAGTGCCACCGTAAGAATTGTTAGCGGCGCCGTTAGTACCGCCGCCCGAATCCAGACGCACGCCCAGCAGGCCGATCGCGTCAACACCAAAACCAACGGTGCCCTGGGTGTAACCCGAGATGAAACGCAGATCGAAGCCTTGGCCCCATTCTTCGTTTTTGTTCGGGCCAGTGCCGTCACGGTTATCGGTGTTGATGTAGAAGTTACGCAGCCCCAAAGTAGCCTTGCTGTCTTCGATGAAACCGGCGGCGCCTGCCTGCTGCGCCAAAACCCCTACGGCCACAGCCAGGGCCAAGGTGGACTTGTTCATTGTTTCGCTCCTCTCGTTCTAATTCTTGTGTTCCTGGTCCTGGGTCGAATGCCCCGGATCCGAAGATGCGCGATTAGCGCCAGACCGTGACTGACAAGTCAATCGCAACCGTCCGTGTCTACGACCAAGGTCTAACCGCAGTGATTTTTGGTCCGTGCAGGGTAATGATTTATTCATAAACCCAAAAAGAATTATTTCATTCTTTTTCATACCGTTCTGGAATATGGCTAGCCGCTAGTCACCCGCATCGGACACAGGGTATCGGCGCCTAAGCTAATTCCTAAACAGTATTTGTTAGCCTTTTTTTAGATCGATTAGCTTTGACGCATGTTGCATACGTCAATCCCTATCAAAAAGGCGACGCCATCATGGCCAAACGCGCACTATCCAGTCAAATTGTTACAGTTTGTATATCGGTTTTATTTTCTGTGGGCGCCCAAGCGGCGAACCTCACGGTCGGCTATCAAACCGGCATCGACCCCAGCAAAGTCCCCCAGGCCGATGGCGCTTACGAGAAAGCCATAGGCGAGAAAATCGACTGGCGCCGATTCAACAGTGGGCCGGAAGTGGTAACGGCCATTGCCTCCGGCGATGTGCAGATCGGCAACCTCGGTTCGAGCCCTCTGGCCGCTGCGGCTTCGCGCAACCTGCCGATTGTCGCGTTTATCGTTTCCGCTCAGATCAACGCCGCCGAAGCACTCGTGGTGCGTAACGGTAGCGGCATCAATAAACCGGAAGATCTGATCGGCAAGACCATCGCCACACCGTTCGTTTCGACGTCCCATTACAGCTTGCTCGGCGCGCTGAAGCATTGGGGCCTGGACGCCTCGAAAGTCAAAGTAGTGAACCTGCAACCGGCGGAAATCGCGGCGGCGTGGAAACGTGGCGACATCGATGGCGCCTTTGTCTGGTCGCCCGCCCTTGGGGAAATTCGCAAGACGGGCAAGACCTTGACCGACGCGGCGCAGGTCGGACAGTGGGGCGCGCCGACCTTCGAGGTGTGGGTGGCGCGCAAGGATTACGCCGAGAAGCACCCGGACGTCGTGGCCAAATTCGCCAAAGTCACGCTGGACTCATTCGCGGACTACGCCGCGCACAAAGACAGCTGGACCGCCGATTCGGTGCCTGTGCAGAAAATCGCCAAACTGACCGGTGCCAATGCCGCCGACGTGCCGGAGTTGCTGGCGGGCTCCACGTTCCCGGACGCCAAGGCGCAGCAGACCACCGCGCTGCTGGACGGCGGCACGGCGAAGGCAATTGGTGAGACGGCGAAATTCTTGAAGGAGCAAGGGAAGGTAGAGACAGTGCTGCCGGATTATTCGGCGTATGTCAGCGCGAAGTTTGTCACTGACTGATTTTTCGCGAGCAAGCTCGCTCCCACAGTGGTGTTGTAAACACCAAGATCCCTGTGGGAGCGAGCTTGCTCGCGATGGGGGCACTGCGGTTACAAGGTCTTTTCGAAGATCTTCGAATTCCGCTGATAGTTGTACAGCGACGCCCGCGCCGATGGCAGGCGCTCGACGCTGCTCGGCACAAACCCGCGCTCACGGAACCAGTGCGCGGTCCGGGTGGTGAGGACAAACAAGGTTTTCAAACCCTGCGCACGCGCACGGGTTTCAATGCGCTCCAGCAGCTCATCGCCACGACCGCCATGGCGATACTCCGGGTTCACCGCCAGGCACGCCAGCTCCCCCGCGTCCGAATCGGCAATCTGATACAGCGCCGCGCACGCGATGATCATGCCTTCGCGCTCAACCACGCTGAACTGCTCGATCTCACGCTCCAGCACCTCGCGGGAACGGCGTACCAGAATCCCCTGCTCTTCCAGCGGGCTGATCAGGTCCAATAATCCGCCGACGTCTTCGATGGCGGCTTCGCGCACGACTTCAAATTGCTCCTGCGCCACCAGCGTACCGCCGCCGTCACGGGTGAACAGTTCGGTCAGCAGCGCACCGTCTTCGGCGTAACTGACGATATGACTGCGCGCCACACCGCCACGGCAAGCCTCAGCCGCCGCGTCCAGCAGTTCCGCCTGATAGTTGCTGCCCAGGCGCTGCAAATGCGCCGGAACCTGCTGCGGGCGCAACTCGCGAACCAGCCGGCCGTTTTCATCGATCAGGCCCAGGTCGGCGCCAAACAGCAGCAGCTTGTCTGCGCTCAGGTCGATAGCGGCGCGCGTGGCGACGTCTTCGCACGCGAGGTTGAAAATTTCGCCGGTCGGCGAGTAGCCCAGTGGCGACAGCAGCACGATGGAGCGCTCGTCCAGCAGGCGGTTGATGCCTTTGCGGTCGACCCGACGCACTTCGCCGGTGTGGTGATAGTCGACACCTTCAAGCACGCCGATCGGCCGCGCCGTCACCAGATTGCCGCCGGCCACCCGCAGGCGCGAGCCCTGCATCGGCGAGGACGCCATGTCCATCGACAGCCGCGCTTCGATGGCGATGCGCAACTGGCCAACGGCATCGATCACACACTCCAGCGTCGCGGCATCGGTGATGCGCATGCCGTGGTGGTAATGCGGCGTCAGGCCCCGCGCGGCGAGGCGGGTTTCGATTTGCGGACGGGAACCGTGAACCAGCACCAGTCGCACACCCAGGCTGTGCAGCAGCACCAGGTCGTGGACGATATTGCCGAAGTTCGGATGCTCAACGCCGTCGCCGGGCAGCATGACGACAAAGGTGCAATCGCGGTGGGCGTTGATGTAAGGCGAAGCGTGACGAAGCCAATTAACGTATTCGGGCATTAACCTGGGCCTGTAATAAATAGCAGCCAAAAAATGGGCGAAACTGAAAACGCACAGCGGGCTGATGGTTATCGTCGGAACAGGCTTGGCGACACGCGCGCTCTCCTCATGAATACGGGTTTGAACATCGGTAATTTATAGAGTCACTCAGCCAAAACACAAAACCCTGTGGGAGCGGGCTTGCTCGCGAAAGCGCTGGAACAGTCGAAGTTGATGCTGACTGACACGCCGCCTTCGCGAGCAAGCCCGCTCCCACATTTTCATTGCGCTGAACTGGCCGGGGTCAGGCAGTAATGTTCAATCAGTTGTCGTAATAGATGCACCGTAGGCTGCAAACGTGACATTTCGAGGTATTCCCCTGGCTGGTGGGCACAGGCGATATCGCCGGGGCCGAGCACCAGTGTTTCGCAGCCAAGTTGCTGAAGATAAGGCGCTTCGGTGCCGAACGCCACTGCTTCGGCACGATGGCCCGTGAGCTTTTGCGCGACGCGGACCAATTCGGTGTCCTCGGCCTGCTCGAACGGCGGTACTTCGGGGAACAACGGCGCGTAGGTGATTTTCACCTGATGGCGTTCGGCAACCGGGTTGAGCCGCTGCAGAATCTCTGCGCGCAGGGCTTCGGGGTCCATGCCCGGCAATGGTCGCAAGTCGAACTCCAGCGAACACTGGCCGCAGATACGGTTCGGGTTGTCGCCGCCATGAATGCAGCCGAAATTCATGGTCGGCGTCGGCACCCCAAATTGCGGATTGCGGAATTCGCGTTGCCACAACAGTCGCAGGCCGCGCAGTTCGCCGATGGCATCGTGCATGGCTTCGAGGGCGCTGTGACCCAGGCTCGGGTCTGAGGAATGGCCGCTCTGACCGAGGATGTCGATGCGCTCCATCATGATGCCTTTATGCATGCGGATCGGCTTGAGCCCGGTCGGCTCGCCAATCACCGCCGCGCGGCCCAGCGGCCGTCCGGCGGCGGCCAAGGCGCGGGCGCCAGACATCGAACTTTCTTCATCGCAGGTGGCAAGGATCAGCAGCGGTTGCTTGAACGGCTGGTCGAGCAGAGGAATCACCGCCTCGATGGCCAACGCGAAAAAGCCCTTCATGTCGCAACTGCCCAGGCCAACCCAGCGGCCATCGACTTCGGTGAGCTTGAGCGGGTCGGTTTGCCACAACGCACCGTCGAACGGCACCGTGTCGCTGTGGCCGGCCAGCACCAGGCCACCTGGGCCGGAACCAAACGTGGCGAGCAAATTGAATTTGCCGGGGCTGACCTGCTGGATATCGCAGGCGAAACCCAAGTCACCGAGCCACGTCGCCAGCAAGTCGATCACTGGACGGTTAGTCTGATCGAGGCTCGCCTGGGTACAGCTGACCGACGGTGCAGCGATCAGCGCAGCGAACTGATCTTTCATGGACGGCAAAGGCATCGCTGACTCCAACTCCCGAATTGAGGTCCATCATAGAACCATCCGGTGACAGGAATAAACCGTCGCGGCACGCAGCGGCGGACAGTCCTGTACACTGCACGACCTTGGCAGCCACACATTCCCCCGGCTGCGCTCCCGATCCTGGATTTTCCGGCCATGCAGAAAGAAACCGAAATCAAACTCCGCGTCAGCCGCGAAACTCTCGCCGCACTGCGCGAGCACCCGCTGCTGAAAAAACGCAACAAAAGTGGCTGGGAACGCCGTGAACTGATGAACCAGTACTTCGACACGCCTGAGCGTGACCTGGCCCGCGCCAAGGTTGCCCTGCGCCTGCGCCGCGATGGCGAAGAAGTGATTCAGACGCTCAAGACCCGTGGCCAGAGTGTCGCCGGTTTGTCCGAGCGTAACGAATACGACTGGAACCTGCCCAAAGCCAAGCTCGACGTGAAAAAACTCGACGGCGAATGCTGGCCTGAAGAACTGGCCGAGCTGGACAAAAAAACCCTGAAGCCGATCTTCACCACCGATTTCGTGCGCGAACGTGCGGAAATCGCCTGGGGCCGCGGCAAGACCAAAGTGGTCATCGAAGCCGCGCTGGATTTTGGCCACGTGGTGGTCGGCAAGCAGAAAGAAGAAATCTGCGAGCTGGAACTCGAACTGCGCGAAGGCGAGCCCGCCGCCCTGCTCGAACTGGCCGCCGAACTGGCCGCGACCCTGGCCCTGATGCCGTGTGACATCAGCAAGGCCGAGCGTGGTTATCGTCTGTACGACGCCAACAGCTACTCGTTGAGCCTGCCGGCGCCGCAAATCACCGCCGAAACCCCACTGGACGACGCCTTCGCCGCGCTGAGCTGGCACTTGTTGGGCAGCAGCCAGCGTCTGGCTGAACAATATCGCTTCAATGGCCACTGGCGCCTGTTGCTGGACTGGGTCGAGAACCTCGCCGAATTGCGCGCACTGCTCAGCAGCCTGGGCCAGGCCGCGCCGCGTCAGTCGACGCATGATATGCGCGTCGCGCTGGATGCCTTGCTGGAAGACTGGCGTCCGCTGGTGCAGGCCGGTGTCGACGACGAAGACGTGCGCAAAGCCGCGCCGGAACAATTCCTCGAAGAACTGCAAGACCCACGCTGGGGCCTGTTCTCGCTGAACAGCTCGCGCTGGTTGCTGGCTCGCACCTGGGCGGCTGATCGCAACGTTCGCGGCAATCGCCAGGGCGCCGCGCAATTGGGCAGTTGGTTGCCGCGCCTGCTGGGCGAAGAAGCGACCTCGCTGCAATTGCAGCGTTATCAGCAACAGCCGGAAGACCTCGCCGAGCAACTGCCGCGCATCGAGCGCATTCAGGCCTGGCTGCATCACGCCCGTCACGTGCTGGACATCCCGGAAATGGATCGCTTGTACGGCGAGCTGAAGCAATTGGCGCAGCTGGCCAACGAGCCGATCACCGACGAGTCGCTGGATGCGCGCAAGCAGCAGGCGATTGCGGTGTATCAGAATCGCGCCTGGAAAATGCTGCTGCGCATGTAACAGCCTGTGGCTTGGGGCTTTCTGTGGCTGAGGGGCTTTGGTGGTGAGTGGGCTTTTGTGGCGAGGGGGCTTGCCCCCGTTGGGCTGCGCAGCAGTCCTGTTTTTAGAGCAGTCCTGTTTTTAGGGCCGCTGCGCGACCCAACGGGGGCAAGCCCCCTCGCCACAAAAGCCCCTCAGCCACAGCAACCCCACTCACCACAAAAGCCCTCCAGCCACAGCAACCCCACTCACCACAAAAGCCCCCCAGCCACAGCAAGCCCCCTTACTACAAAAGCCCCCAGCCACAGCAAGCCTTCTCACCACAAAAGCCCCTCAGCCACAGCAACCCCACTCACCACAAAAGCCCCCCAGCAGCCACAGCAAGCCTTCTCACCACCAAAGCCCCTCAGCCACAGCAACCCCACTCACCACAAACGCCCCCCAGCCACAGCAACCCCCAACACCACAAAATCACCCTGCCAGCGCTACACTGGCAAACTCGTCGTCGACTTGATTTCCGACAACGCCACAATCGAGTTCACCTCCTGAATCCCCGGCACCATCGACAGCTTCTCAAAGAAAAACCGCTCATACGCCTCGATGTCTGCCGTGACAATGCGCAGCAAAAAGTCCACCGAGCCCATCAGCACATAACACTCCAGCACTTGGGGAAAGCCGCGAATCGCCTCGGTGAACTCCGTGAAGTTCGAACGCCCATGCGCGTTGAGTTTGATCTCGGCAAAAATCTGCGTGTTCAGCCCGATCTTCTTGCGATCCAGCAGCGTCACCTGCCCCCGAATGATCCCCTCCTCCTTCATCCGTTGAATCCGCCGCCAGCACGGCGACTGCGACAGCCCCACCTGTTCGGCTATTTGCGCACTGGAGAGCGAAGCGTCCTCTTGCAGCAACGCCAGAATCTTGCGGTCGTAGCCATCCAGCTCGCTATGCATAGAAAAACCTCTAATCCATGTTTTATTGAATTGAACTATTCGATAAATCGCCGACTGCGCCAATCATAGATAAGAAATGCCCGGCGCCGAATGTAAAAATTTCTCCAGCCAATCTGGAGACTGACCATGCCGCACCTCGAAGCCGTCAACACCCCGCCCACGCGTGCCGATGTCTGGAACGCCAACCACGCGCACTGCCGCGTCCACTATCAAATGCTGGCCGAGGCCGAACCGGATCTGTTGTGCCGGGCAATGAACCTTTTTGCGTTGCAATGCCTGACGCCGCAGCAGCTCAACGTGCAGCGCAGCGACGATGTGCTGGCGATCGACGTCGTCATCGACGGTCTCAGCTGGCACCGCGCCCAAGTGATCGCTGAAAAATTGCGTAACCTGATCAGCGTCTGCTCGGTCGACCTGCAAGCCGCTGATTCCGCGTGGATTGAACCCACTCAAGCGGCAGGCTGAAAAACCCCGACACGGCTTCGTCGGGTAGTGGCCCAACGGTTGGCGGGTCCGCGACTATCCTTTGCGAACCGTTGTTCATGAGGAGCCCGCATGTCCGTTCAACTTGCCATTCAGGACCGCTGGCTGGATCTCAATGATTTGCTGCGTGAATTGGTCGCCCAAGGCTTTATCAGCCAGGACTCCGCCGAGCACGCGCTGAATGCCCGCCGCCGCCACGCCGCCAATGGCCAATTGCACCCGTTGGAATTCATTGCCAGCCAACACCTCGACGACCTCAGCCGTGCGGGTAAACACCTGGACCTGGAAAGCCTGACCCTGTGGCTGTCGCAACAGGCCGGCCAGCCTTACTTGCGCATCGACCCGCTGAAGATCAACGTCGCGGCCGTTACGCCACTGATGTCGTACGCCTTCGCCCAGCGCCACAAGATTCTTGCGGTGTCCATCGATCGTGACGCGGTGACCGTGGCCAGCGCCCAACCTTACGTCAACGGCTGGGAAGCCGACCTGACCCACGTCTTGAAGCTGCCGATCAAACGGGTGGTGGCCAACCCGGTCGACATCCAGCGCTTCAGCGTCGAGTTTTTTCGCCTGGCCAAATCGGTCACCGGCGCGACCAGCGCCGATCAGCAGACCAGCCACATGGGCAACTTCGAACAGTTGCTCAACCTCGGCGCCAGCGACCAGGAGCCGGACGCCAACGACGCGCACATCGTCAACATCGTCGACTGGTTGTTCCAGTACGCCTTCCAGCAGCGCGCCAGCGATATCCACATCGAGCCCCGGCGCGAGCAAGGCACGGTGCGCTTTCGGATCGACGGCGTGCTGCACAACGTCTATCAATTCCCGCCGCAAGTGACCATGGCCATCGTCAGCCGCTTGAAAAGCCTCGGGCGGATGAACGTCGCGGAAAAGCGCAAACCCCAGGACGGCCGGGTGAAAACCAAAACCCCGGACGGCGGTGAAGTCGAGCTGCGGCTGTCGACATTGCCCACGGCGTTCGGCGAAAAAATGGTCATGCGGATCTTCGACCCGGAAGTGCTGCTCAAGGATTTCGACCAGTTGGGTTTCTCCGCCGAAGACCTGCGGCGCTGGCAAGACATGACGAGCCAGCCCAACGGCATCATCCTGGTGACCGGCCCGACCGGTTCGGGCAAGACCACCTAGCTCTACACCACGCTGAAAAAACTCGCGACGCCGGAGGTCAACCTCTGCACCATCGAAGACCCGATTGAAATGGTCGAGCCGGCCTTCAATCAGATGCAGGTCCAGCACAACATCGACCTGACCTTTGCCGCCGGCGTGCGCGCCCTGATGCGGCAAGACCCGGACATCATCATGATCGGCGAGATCCGCGACCTCGAAACCGCAGAAATGGCGATCCAGGCAGCGCTCACCGGTCACCTGGTGCTGTCAACGCTGCACACCAACGACGCGCCCAGCGCCATCAGCCGCCTGCTGGAACTCGGCGTGCCGCATTACCTGATCAAAGCCACGGTGCTCGGCGTCATGGCCCAGCGCCTGGTGCGCACCTTGTGCCCGCACTGCAAGGCACCGCTGACCCTCGGCGAAGAAGACTGGCAAACCCTGACACGCCCCTGGCAAGCGCCGCTGCCGAGTAACGCGCAACGCGCCATCGGCTGCCTGGAATGCCGCGACACCGGCTATCGCGGCCGCGCCGGGGTGTACGAAATCATGCAACTGACTGACGGCGTCAAGGCGCTGATCAACCCGGACACCGACTTGCTGGCGGTCCGGCGTCAGGCGTTCAAGGAAGGCATGCGCAGTTTGCGACTGTCGGGGGCGCAGAAAGTCGCGGCGGGACTGACGACGATCGAGGAGGTGCTACGGGTGACGCCGCAGAGTGAACAGAAATAACCCCTCTGGCTGCCAGAACCGGCGGAATGAGCGCTGATGGAACTCGGCTGGGGATATGGCAATCAAACCCGGTAGATCACTCAGTGGAGTCACCCATCATGCGTCTCAGATTAGCTGTCGCTACGATCGCCTTGTTGTCCCTTCCAGTCGGTTCAGCGATGGCCGATGGTTTTTGGCGTAACGTCATTTCGTCCGGTGCGACCACCGGTTCGACCTACCTGACCTTCAAGGATAACAAGTTGATCATCGCCGCCCAGGATGACGCTGGCAGCTTCGTCGCCAGCGACGGTGGTATTCGTGGCCCGTACCTGGAAGCCGCGATGATGAAAGTCCGCACCGACAATCCCGGCCTGCAAGCGACCGACATGGAACTGGCGAACGCGATCCTGGCGAAGAACGCCGTGGCGTCGGAGTAAGTCTTCCAGTCGAACAAAAATGCCGCTCAGTTGAGCGGCATTTTTTATGGTGGGTCGAGATCCAGTGTGGGAGCGAGCTTGCTCCGGGTGGCGTTCCGACGATAGCGGCGTATCAGCCACCGATGATTTCGACTGACCCAGCGTTATCGCGAGCAAGCTCGCTCCCACAGGGGTGATGTGTACTGCGCAATCTCAACGGTAATCGTCAACCGGCACGCAGGCGCAGAACAGATTTCGGTCGCCGTAAACGTTGTCCACCCGATTCACCACCGGCCAATACTTGTGCGCCTTGGTGTGCGCATCCGGCGTCACCGCTTGCTCGATGCTGTAAGGCCGTTCCCACACCCCGGTGATGTCCGCCAGGGTATGCGGCGCACGCTTGAGCGGGTTGTCTTCGGCCGGCCAGGTGCCGTTCTGCACCTCGGTGATTTCGGCGCGGATGCTCAGCATCGCGCCGATAAACCGGTCCAGTTCGGCTTTCGATTCGCTCTCGGTCGGTTCGACCATCAACGTCCCCGGCACCGGGAACGACATGGTCGGCGCATGGAAGCCGTAATCCATCAGGCGTTTGGCGACGTCCTCTTCACTGATCCCCGTCAGTGCTTTGAGCGGTCGCAAATCAAGAATGCATTCGTGCGCCACGCGGTCGTTGCGTCCGGTGTAGAGCACGGGAAACGCCCCGGACAAATGCTTCGCCAGGTAATTCGCGGCGAGGATTGCCACTTCGCTGGCGTCGGCCAATTGCGGCCCCATCATCGCGATGTACATCCAGCTGATCGGCAAAATGCTCGCGCTGCCCCACGGCGCAGCACTCACCGCGCCGTTCTGCGCTAACGGCCCGTCAAGCGGCACCACCGGGTGATTGGCCACGAACGGCGCCAAATGCGCGCGCACACCAATCGGCCCCATGCCCGGCCCGCCGCCGCCATGCGGAATGCAGAACGTTTTGTGCAGGTTCATGTGCGACACGTCCGCGCCGATGTCGGCCGGCCGCGCCAATCCGACCTGCGCGTTGAGATTGGCGCCGTCCATGTACACCTGGCCGCCGTGCCTGTGGATAACTTCACAGATTTCGCTGATACCTTCCTCGTACACCCCGTGAGTCGAAGGATAGGTCGCCATCAGGCAGGCGAGTTTGTCACCCGCGTCGGCGGCTTTGTCTTTCAGGTCACCCAGATCAACGTTGCCCGCCTCGTCGCACTCGACGATCACCACGCGCATGCCGGCCATCTGCGCCGACGCCGGGTTGGTGCCGTGGGCCGAAGACGGGATCAGGCAAATATCCCGCGCACCTTGATGGCGGCTCTCGTGGTATTTGCGGATCGCCAGCAATCCGGCGTACTCGCCTTGGGCGCCGGAGTTGGGTTGCATGCAAATTGCATCGAACCCGGTGATCGCGCAGAGCCAGCGCTCCAGTTCTTCGATCATCAGCGAATACCCGACTGCCTGCTCCTTCGGCACAAACGGGTGCATATTCGCGAACTGCGGCCAGGTGATGGGAATCATCTCGCTGGTGGCGTTGAGCTTCATGGTGCAGGAGCCCAGCGGAATCATTGACTGGTTGAGCGCCAGGTCTTTGTTCTCCAGTTGCTTGAGGTAGCGCAGCATCTCGGTTTCGCTGTGGTGGGCGCTGAACACCGGGTGACGCAAATAAGGCGAGGTGCGCAGCAACGCCGTGGGAATACCGGATGCCAGGGTTTCGCCGTCCAGTTCGTCGACGTTCAACCCGTGATCGGCACCGAGGAATACATCGAACAGCTTGGCCACCGTGGTTTCGTCAGACGTTTCGTCGAGGCTGAGCCCCAGTTGCCCACGCCCCAGGATCCGCAGGTTGATCTGCGCGGCCTGAGCACTTTCGATGATTGCGGTTTGCGTGCCGCCGACCTCAAGCGTCAGGGTGTCGAAGAAATGCTGGTTGAGGCGCGTGATCCCGTGGCGTTCCAGGCCGGCGGCGAGGATGCAGGTGAGCCGGTGAACACGCTGGGCGATGCGCTTGAGGCCTTCCGGCCCGTGATAGACCGCGTAGCAACTGGCGATGTTGGCCAGCAGGACCTGCGCCGTGCAGATGTTCGAATTGGCCTTCTCCCGGCGAATGTGTTGCTCGCGGGTTTGCAGGGCCATGCGCAGTGCGGTGTTGCCCCGCGCATCTTTCGAGACACCGATGATCCGCCCCGGAATCGCCCGTTTGTATTCGTCGCGGCTGGCAAAAAACGCCGCGTGCGGTCCGCCGTAACCCATCGGCACGCCAAAACGTTGCGAAGAGCCGAACACCACGTCGGCGCCAAGCTCTCCCGGTGGGGTCAGCAGCAACAGGCTCAGCAGATCGGCCGCGACGCACGCCAGCGCTTGCTGCGCATGCAGATGATCGATCAGCGGGCGCAAATCGCGTATCTCGCCGTGGGTGTCGGGATATTGCAGCAGCGCGCCGAACACCTGGTGCTGCTTCAGGTTATCCACGGTGTCGATGATCAACTCGAAGCCAAACCCTTCGGCCCGGGTCTGCACCACGGAAATGGTTTGCGGATGGCAGTTTTTATCGACGAAGAACAGATTGCTTTTGGACTTGGCAACCCGTTTGGCCAGCGCCATGGCTTCCGCCGCCGCGGTGGCTTCGTCGAGCAGCGAGGCGTTGGACAGTTCGAGGCCGGTGAGGTCGATGGTCAATTGCTGGAAGTTCAGCAGCGCTTCGAGCCGGCCCTGGGCGATCTCGGGCTGGTAAGGCGTGTAAGCGGTGTACCAACCGGGATTTTCCAACACGTTGCGCAAAATGACGGTCGGCGTGAGCGTGCCGTGGTAGCCCATGCCGATCAGGCTGGTCCAGACCTGATTCTGTTCGGCGTAGCCCCGCAGCTTGGCCAGCGCCGCTTGTTCGTCGAGCGCCGGGGGTAAATCGAGCTCGCGATTCAGGCGGATTCCCGGTGGCACCGTCTGCTCGATCAGCTCGACCCGGCTGCCGAGACCGAGGCTGTCGAGCATCGCCTGCTGCTCGGTGGCATCGGGACCGAGGTGGCGACGGAGGAAGGCATTGGGGTCGCGTAACTGGCTCAAGGACGGCAACTGGGACATGACGGGCTCTCTCTGGACTGGCGCTCGGCGTCGATGCAACACGGTCAAAGCAGCATAGCAGTCGATATCCGTGCGGATGACGTGGCACCGTTTGCGCCTCTGGAGCATCATGCTCGACGTTCACTACCGTCCGCTGACCGGGTGTCTGCCTTTATGAGCCAACTGCCTTTCCTGCCGTTCTCCAAACCCACCATCGATGAAGCCACCATTGCAGCCGTGGGTGATGTGCTGCGCTCGGGCTGGATTACCAGCGGCCCCAAGGTCCAGGACTTTGAAGCGCAACTCTCGGCCTTTTTTGGCGGGCGCGCGGTGCGCACGTTCAATTCCGGCACCTGCACCATGGAAATCGCCTTGCGGATTGCCGGGATCGGCCCCGGCGATGAAGTCATCACCACGCCCATTTCCTGGGTAGCCACCGCTAACGTCATTCTGGAAGTGGGCGCCACACCGGTGTTTGCCGACATCGACCCGGTCACTCGCAATATCGACCTGGATCGACTGGAAGCGGCCATTACCCCGCGCACCAGGGCGATCATTCCGGTGTACCTCGCCGGTTTGCCGGTGGACATGACCCGGCTGTATGCGATCGCCAAAAAACACGGTCTGCGGATTGTCGAAGACGCTGCGCAAGCCTTGGGTTCGAGCTGGAATGGCCAACGCATCGGCGCCACCGGCGACTTCGTGTCGTTCAGTTTTCAGGCCAACAAGAACGTCACCGCTGCGGAGGGCGGCTGCCTGGTGCTGAACACCCCGGAAGAGGTGCGCCTAGCAGAGAAGTACCGTTTGCAGGGTGTCACCCGCAACGGTTTCGATGGGCTGGACGTGGATGTCCTGGGCGGCAAATTCAACATGACCGATGTCGCGGCGGCCATCGGCCTGGGGCAATTTGCCCACATCGAAGCGATCACCGCTCATCGTCGTGAACTGGCGCGGCACTATTTCGCCTGTTTCGGCGCCGATTTCGAAGCGCAATTCGGCGCTCAGCTGCCGCCGGCGGATTTCGAAAACAGCAACTGGCACTTGTTTCAGCTGGTGCTGCCGGAACGTCTGGACGGCAAGCCAGCGCGGGCCACCTTCATGGAGCAGATGCAGGCGTTGGGCATCGGCATCGGCTATCACTACCCGCCGATTCATTTGTTGAGTCTTTACCGCGAGCGCGGTTTCAAGGAAGGCATGTTTACGGTGGCAGAACGGGTCGGTCGGCTGATTGTTTCGTTGCCGATGTTTACGGCGATGACCAAAGCGGATGTCGAGCGGTCGGTGGCAGCGGTCAAAGCTGTACTGAAGCCGTAAACCTGTGGGAGCGGGCTTGCTCGCGAAGAGGGTGTGTCAGTCGCTATAAACGTTGACTGACACAGCGCTTTCGCGAGCAAGCCCGCTCCCACCGATTATGTGCAGGGCGAAGATTATTCGCCGATGGCGGCTTTGTAGGCGGCCGCGTCGAGCAGTTCTTCCAGATCAGCCGGGTTGCTTGGCTTGAGCTTGAAGATCCACGCGTTGTACGGCTCGCTGTTCAGCAGTTCAGGCGAACCGCTCAGCTCTTCGTTGACCGCAATCACTTCACCGGCAATCGGGGAGTAGATATCGGAAGCCGCTTTAACCGACTCCACGACACCGGCCGGATCTTCGGCAGCGAATTCCTTGCCGATTTCAGTCAGCTCAACGAACACCACATCGCCCAACGCTTCCTGAGCGTGATCGCTGATGCCTACGGTGACGGTGCCATCGGCTTCCAGACGGGCCCATTCGTGACTTTTGGCAAAACGCAGGTCGGCAGGGATATCGCTCATATTCTGTGTCCTCAAGAAAATTGTCAGCGGTCGTTGCCCGCCAGGAAAGGTTAAATCAAGGTTTTGCCGTGGCGTACGAAGTTCGGTTTGACCACTCGGACCGGGTACCACTTGCCACGGATTTCCACTTCGGCGCGGTCGGCAGTCGCCATCGGCACGCGCGCCAGTGCAATCGACTTGCTAAGCGTAGGAGAGAAACTACCACTGGTGATCTCTCCTTCGCCAACATTGGCGATGCGGACCACTTGATGAGCGCGCAAAACCCCGCGTTCCTCAAGGACCAGCCCCACCAGTTTGTGCTGACAGCCACCCGCCCGTTCGGCTTCCAGAGCGCTGCGGCCGATGAACTGGCGAGTGGCCGGTTCCCAGGCAATGCTCCAGGCCATGTTCGAAGCCAGGGGCGAAACGTCTTGATTGATGTCCTGACCGTACAGGTTCATGCCGGCTTCAACCCGCAGGGTATCGCGCGCGCCGAGGCCGATGGGCGAGATGCCGGCGCCCACCAGATCGTTGAAAAAACCCGGCGCCTGATTGGCCGGCAGAATAATTTCCAGACCGTCTTCGCCGGTGTAACCGGTGCGCGCGATAAACCAGTCGCCATCGGCCTGGCCTTCGAACGGTTTGAGCATCTGGATCAGGTTGCCGCGAGACTGGGTCACCAGCTCGGAGATCTTGTGCCGCGCGTGCGGACCTTGGATGGCCAGCATCGCCATTTCCGAGCGCTCATCGAGTTGCACGTCGAAGCCATCGAGATGCGCGTGCATCCACGCCAGGTCCTGGTCGCGGGTGGAGGCGTTGACCACCAGGCGATAACCATCGTCGAGGCGGTAAACGATCATGTCGTCGACGATGCCGCCGCGCTCGTTGAGCATGGTGCTGTACAACGCCCGGCCGGAGCTGTGCAGGCGTGCGACGTCATTGGCCAGCAAATGCTGGAGCCAGTCCTTGGCCTGACGGCCACTGACATCGATCACCGTCATGTGGGATACATCGAAAACCCCGCAATCGCGACGCACCTGGTGGTGTTCCTCGACCTGCGAGCCGTAGTGCAATGGCATATCCCAACCGCCAAAATCGACCATCTTCGCGCCGAGTGCGAGATGAAGGTCATACAGAGGCGTACGCTGTCCCATGGGTTTCTCCTTCCGGGCGTGGCGAAGGTGCGGGCCGGTGCTGCACGGGGTGAAAGCCCTGTAATAGAAGGCTCTCAGCCGATTTCAGCTACCAGGTCCGTAGGACGGACCGCACCGAATGCCGCGCATTGTAGCCTCAAGGTGTAGGACTGGCACCTAGGCGTTTCGATGCGCCGAACGTCGGATCAATCCGATGACCGGTAACAGCCCGACCAAAACCAGCGTCAGCGCCGGTAATGACGCCCGCGCCCACTCGCCCTCGCTGGTCATCTCGAAGATGCGCACGGCCAACGTGTCCCAGCCAAACGGGCGCATCAGCAGGGTCGCGGGCATTTCCTTGAGGACATCGACGAACACCAGCAACGCGGCGCTCAACGTGCCGGGCAGCAGCAACGGTAGATACACTTTGAAAAACAGTCGCGGCCCACTGACACCAAGGCTACGTGCCGCTTCGGGCAAAGACGGCCGTATTCGCGCCAGACTGCTTTCCAGCGGCCCGTACGCCACCGCGATAAAACGCACCAGATATGCCAGCAGCAACGCCGACAAGCTGCCCAGCAGCAAAGGCTTGCCGGCGCCGCCGAGCCAGCCCGACAGCGGAATCACCAGTTCGCGATCCAGGTAACTGAACGCCAGCATGATCGACACTGCCAGCACCGAGCCCGGCAAGGCGTAGCCGAGATTGGCCAGACTGACGCCGGAGCGGATCGCCCGAGTGGGAGCCAGGCGCCGGGCAAACGCCAGCAGCAGCGCGGCGCTCACGGTGACCAGCGCCGCCATTGCGCCCAGGTACAAGGTGTGGATGATCAGCCCGGTGTAACGCTCATCCAGATCGAAGTGCCCGCGCTGCCAGAACCAGACCACCAGTTGCAGCATCGGAATGACGAACGCGCAGGCAAACACCAGCCCGCACCAACTCATGGCCGCCAACGCCTTGAAGCCACGCAGGTGATACAGCGCCTTGACCCGTGGCCGTTCGTTACTCGCCCGGTTGGCCCCACGGGCACGGCGCTCGCCATACAGCACGACCATCACCACCAGCAGCAACAGGCTGGCCAGTTGCGCGGCGGTCGAGAGGCTGAAAAAGCCGTACCAGGTTTTGTAGATGGCCGTCGTGAAGGTGTCGAAGTTGAACACCGACACCGCGCCGAAATCCGCCAGGGTTTCCATCAGCGCCAGCGCCACGCCGGCGCCGATGGCCGGGCGCGCCATCGGCAACGCAACCCGCCAGAACGCTTGCCACGGCGATTGCCCCAGCACCCGCGCCGCTTCCATCAGGCCTTTGCCCTGCGCGAGGAACGCAGTGCGCGCCAGCAGGTAAACGTACGGATAAAACACCAACACCAGAACGAGAATGACGCCACCGGTAGAGCGCACTCGCGGCAGTCGCAGGCCCACGCCAAACCATTCGCGCAACAGGGTTTGCACGGGACCGGCAAAATCCAGCAGGCCGACGAAGACGAAAGCCAGCACATACGCGGGAATCGCGAATGGCAGCATCAGCGCCCAATCCAGCCAGCGTCGGCCCGGGAACTCGCAGAGGCTGGTGAGCCACGCAAGGCTGACGCCCAACACGGTGACGCCGACGCCGACGCCCAGGACCAACGTCAGCGTGTTGCCCAGCAGGCGCGGCATCTGCGTGTCCCAGAGGTGGGACCAGATTTGCTGATCGATGGTTTGCCAGGAGAGCAGCAGGACGCTGAGAGGCAACAGAACCAGCGCAGCGATGGCGAAGACCAGGGGATACCAGCGGCGTTGGGCGGGGTGGGCCAAGTGGGTTCTCTAAAAGTGGGAGCGACGCAAAAATAAGGCCGACTCACGGTGGCGACGGGGCTTGTCGGAATGCCCCCTCGCCACAAAGGCAGTGGTGTCAGTTCCAGCCAGCGCGATCCATCATCCGAATCGCTTCGGCCTGACGCTTGCCGGCAATTTCCACCGGCAAGGTGTCCGCGACAAACTTGCCCCAACTCGCCACTTCAGCGGACGGTTGAACCGCCGGGTTCGCCGGGAATTCCTGGTTCACGTCCGCGAAAATCTTTTGCGCTTCCGGCGTGGTCATCCACTCGACCAACGCCTTGGCCGCTTCCGGGTGCGGAGCATGTTTGGTCAGGCCGATGCCCGACAGGTTCACGTGCACGCCACGATCACCCTGATTCGGCCAGAACAGCTTCACCGCCAGATCAGGCTTCTGCTTGTGCAGGCGACCGTAGTAGTAGGTGTTGACGATGCCGACATCGCACTGGCCGGCGTTGATCGCTTCCAGCACGGCGATGTCGTCGGAGAACACGTCGGTGGACAGGTTGTTCACCCAACCCTTGAGAATCTTCTCGGTCTGGGTGGCGCCATGCACTTCGATCATGGTCGCGGTCAGGGACTGGTTGTAGACCTTCTTCGCCGTGCGCAGGCACAGGCGACCTTCCCAGTTCTTGTCGGCCAGACCTTCGTAAGTGGTCAATTCACCCGGCTTCACCCGGGCAGTGGAATAGGCGATGGTCCGCGCCCGCAGGCTGAGGCCGGTCCAGGCATGGGCGGAGGAGCGGTATTGCAGCGGGATGTTGGCGTCGATCACCTTGGAGGTGAACGGTTGCAGAATGCCCATCTGCTCGGCCTGCCACAGGTTGCCGGCATCGACGGTCAGCAGCAGGTCGGCGGTGGCATTCTCGCCTTCGGCCTTGATCCGCTGCATCAGCGGCGCTTCCTTGTCGGTAATGAATTTCACCTGAACGCCGGTTTTCGCGGTGTAGGCGTCGAACACCGGTTTGATCAGCTCGTCGATACGCGAGGAGTAAACCACCACCTCGTCAGCGGCCTGGGCGGCAGTGGTGCCAATCAGCGACAGGGCGAGTGCGGTCAGTAGACGCTTCGGCAACATGGGAGCGATCTCACGATTGAAAAATGAGGCCAAATGATAAGGACTCACATTTACCATCTCAATCGATCAGTTCGCGGAGGAGTTACCAGATGTTGCATGGTTTGCAGCGTGGGCTGAATTCACTGACGCCTTCGCGAGCAAGCCCGCTCCCACAGGGGAAATACATTGCACTTTGTGGGATCGGGCTTGCTCGCGAAGAGGCCACCAGCCCCGACCACGATCTCAGATCTTGGCAAGCGCCGGCAGATCCCCGGTCAACCCCAGCGCCTCACGCACAAACAACGCCTTGGCCTCGGGCATCTGCTCGACCATCTTCAACCCGGCATTGCGCAACCAGCGCACCGGCAGCGGATCGGCCTGGAACAAGCGTTCGAAGCCTTCCATCGCCGCCATCAACGCCAGGTTGTGCGGCATGCGCCGACGCTCGTAGCGGCTCAACACTTTGACGTCCGCCAAGCGCTCGCCCCGTTCAACCGCCTGCAGCAGCACTTCGGCCAGCACCGCGGCATCGAGGAAACCCAGGTTTACGCCTTGCCCGGCCAACGGGTGAATGGTGTGCGCCGCATCGCCGATCAGCGCCAGGCCGTCGGCGACGTAACGTTTGGCATGCCGTTGACGTAGCGGCACGCACAGACGCGGGTCGGCGGCGAGCACTGTACCGAGCCGGCCTTCGAAGGCGCGCTCCAATTCGCGGCAGAAGTCATCGTCGTCCAGAGCCATCAGCCCTTCGGCTTCGTTTGGCGTGGTCGACCAGACGATCGAACACCAATCCTGCTGTCCGTCGCGCGCCAGTGGCAGAAACGCCAGCGGACCGTTGTCGGTGAAACGCTGCCAAGCGGTCATTCGGTGCGATTGGGAACTGCGCACGCTGGTGACGATGGCGTGGTGCAAATAATCCCACTCGCGGGTCGCCACGCCGGTCAGGCGCCGAACCGCCGAGTTGGCCCCGTCCGCCGCGATCACCAGCGGCGCACGCAAGGTGCGGCCATCGGCGAGGGTCAGCAGCCAGTCATCACCCGAACGACGCATTTGCTCCAGGCGCGCATTGGCCAGCATTCCGAGGTCGCAGTCGTGCAGACGGTCGAGCAAGGCGTCTTGAACCACGCGATTTTCAACGATGTGCCCGAGCACGTCGGCATGCACGCTGGCCGCCGAAAAATGGATCTGCCCGGTGCCGCTGCCGTCCCAGACATGCATGTCGGTGTACGGACTGCTGCGTCGACTGGCGATGCCGTCCCAAACGCCCAGGCGTTCGAGAATCCGCTGGCTGGCCGCCGACAAGGCGCTCACTCGCGGCTCGAACGGCGCCTGCCCGTCAAAGGGTTTGACGCTCATCGGGCTGCCGTCTAGCAGCAGTACATCGAGCCCGCTGTCCTGCAACGCCAGCGCCAGGGCGCTGCCGACCATTCCGGCCCCGACAATCAACAGATCTGCGCGCATTTCCATGCTTTAAGCCTGTCTCGCTGGCGGCTTGCGCCGCACGTAAAAGGTTTGCTCGACGCGCGTCACCAAGGTGCCGGCACCGTCATGAATATCGACCTGCAATCGCGGCAGGTATTTTTCGCCAGCGGCGGTTTGCCGAATCTATCCGACAGCCACTTACGCATCGGGACGCGTACCCAGCCCCATGGCCTGACGCGCAAACCAGCGCTTGGCCGGCGGCAGCAGGTCCAGACCGAGCAAGCCGAGGTTGCGGCCCAGCGACACCAGCGGCTGGGTGCTACCGAACAAGCGGGTGACCTGGTCGGAGAAACCGACCGTCAGGTTCTGGTCCATGCGCTGACGTTCGCGATAGGCCTGCAATGTCGCGAAGTCACCGGGCGATGCCTCGCTCGCCAGCAGCGCATCGGCCAGGGCCTGCGCATCACGCAGCGACAGGTTGAAACCCTGGCCGGCAATCGGGTGCAGGCTGTGCGCGGCGTTGCCGAGTATCGCCAAGTGCGGGCGCACTTGTTCTTCCGCTTCGATCAGCGTCAGCGGGTACAAATGCCGCGCGCCGACCTGTTTCAAGGTGCCGAGGCGGTAACCGAATACGCCCTGCAATTCGCTGAGGAAGCTCTTTTCATCAAGGTTCGCCAACCGTTGCGCGTCCATGCCCAAACGGGTCCAGACCAACGCGCAGCGATTGTCGGGCAGCGGCAACAACGCCATCGGGCCGTCATCGGTGAAGCGCTCGAACGCCATGCCGTTGTGCGCTTCGCTGGGGGTGATGTTGGCGATCAGCGCGCTCTGGTTGTACGGGCGCTTCTTGATGCCGATCCCCAGTTGCTCGCGCAGGCCGGATCGGCCGCCATCGGCGAGCACCGCGAGGTCGCATTCCAGGGTGGTTTCATCGTTGAGGGTCAGGCGATAGCCATCGGTCAGCGGCTCCATGCGCGTTACTTCCGCCGGGCAGCGCCACGTCACCACGTCCTTGTCCAGACTTTGCCAGAGGCATTGGCCGAGCCAGGCGTTTTCCACCACATAACCCAGCGCCGGTACGCCCTCCTCCATCGCCGACAAGCGCGCGGTGGAGAAACGGCCACGGTCGGACACATGAATCTGCTTGATCGGCTCGGCCCGGCGGGAGATTGCCTGCCACACGCCCAACCGTTGATAAATCTGTTTCGCACCGTAGGACAACGCTGAAGACCGCGCGTCATAGCTCGGCTGATACGTATCGCCAGGAGCAAACGGCTCGATCAGCACGATTTTCCAGCCACGGGCCTTGGCCCCGGCCTGCAACGCCAACGCCAGACTGGCGCCAACCAGACCGCCACCGATGATTGCCAGATTGAATCGACTCATGCCGCCTGCGCCCGCGCGGCGGCCATCAAGGCCTCGATCTCGGCGACCGTTTTCGGCACGCCTTGGGTCAGGATTTCACAGCCGGTTTTGGTGACCACTACGTCGTCCTCGATGCGCACGCCTATGCCGCGCCATTTCTTCGCTACGTTCTGGTTGTCCGGGGCGATGTAGATGCCCGGCTCGACGGTCAGCGCCATGCCGACTTCCAGCACGCGCCATTCGCCGCCGACCTTGTACTCGCCGACGTCGTGTACATCCATGCCCAGCCAGTGGCCGGCACGGTGCATGTAAAACGCTTTATAGGCTTCGCTGGCGATCAAGTCGTCGACGTTGCCCTGCAACAGGCCCAGTTTCACCAGGCCGGTGGTGATCACCCGGACCGTGGCCTCATGCGCCTGATTCCAGTGTTTGTTCGGGGCGATTTCGGCGAATGCGGCTTCCTGCGAAGCCAGCACCAATTCGTAAATCGCTTTCTGTTCGGGTGAATATTTGCCGTTGACCGGCCAGGTGCGGGTGATGTCGCTGGCGTAGCAGTCGATCTCGCAACCGGCGTCGATCAGCACCAGATCACCGTCCTTGAGCACCGCGTCATTCTGCTGGTAATGCAGGATGCAGCTGTTGCGCCCGGCGGCGACGATTGAACCGTAGGCCGGCATCTTCGCCCCGCCCTTGCGGAACTCGTAATCGAGTTCGGCTTCAAGGCTGAACTCGTGCAGCCCGGCGCGGCTGGCCTGCATCGCGCGGATATGCGCCTGAGCGGAAATCCGCGCGGCTTCGCGCATCACCTTCACTTCTGCCGCCGATTTATACAGGCGCATGTCGTGGAGCAGATGATCCAGCGCAACGAATTCGTTCGGCGGCTGGGCGCCAAGGTGCGCTTTAGAGCGGATCACGTTGATCCAGTCCATCAAGTGGCGGTCGAATTCGGGGTTGCTGCCCATCGCCGAATACACCCGGTCGCGACCTTCGATCAGGCCCGGCAGGATGTCGTCGATGTCGGTGATCGGGAACGCATCGTCGGCACCGAAGTCGCGAATCGCGCCTTCCTGGCCGGCGCGCAGGCCGTCCCACAACTCGCGCTCGGCATTGCGCTCACGGCAGAACAGCAGGTATTCGCCGTGCTCACGGCCAGGCATCAACACGATGACGGCTTGTGGCTCGGGGAAACCGCTGAGGTACTGGAAGTCGCTGTCCTGGCGGTAAACGTGCTCGACATCGCGGTTGCGGATCGCGACTGCGGCAGCGGGCAGAATCGCGATGCTGTTGGGTTCCATCTGCGCCATCAGGGCCTTGCGGCGACGGCTGTATTCCGATTTCGGGATATGAATCATGGGCAGATGGCTTTCCCTGGCTCGCGATTAATGCAACGACGGTTTGGCGGCCGCTTCGTCGGTTTTCTTGGTTTCGGTGAACAGCAGCAGCGGTGCGACGCGCAGGTATTCCATGACTTCCATGTAGTCGCTTTCGCCGTCGTCGGACTCTTCCAGAGCGTCTTGCACCTGGGAAATGGCGGCCAGATCCTGCAGGACTTCGGTCGCCTCCTCGCTCAATGCGTATTCGCGACGGGTCAGACCGAACCCGGCGAGGAAGCCCTGGCACCATTGGCCGAGTGCGATGGCACGGTCGGCCAGCGGCGCGTCGTCGGTTGGCAGCAGCAGAACGACGGTCATGTCGTCGCTGGTCAGCTCGCCTTTGACCATCTCTTGCAGGCCGATCAAGGCGTTGCGGACGTTGTCTTGCGGCTCGCCTTCAAGCAGCTCGGCGGCGTCGGCCAGCCAGCTGTCGGCATCGAAACCGGCGCCGGCGCAGCTGCGACCGAGCAGCAGGCCATGCAGTTCGGCAGGCGAGACAGGATGACCGCTGGTGCTCAGCAGGGTGGCGAAGGCTTGGTACGGGGAATTCTGAATGGGCATGGGCAGCTAGGCGCCAGACGGCGCTATGTCTAGAATGAAGGCCTTGTATCCTACATCGACAGACTCGCCAAGACTATTAAAGGCTGTCCGCCCGTTACCTCCCATCAGACACGAGCCCAGTGGACACAATGGAAGACACCGACCTGCAAGCGCTGATGGCCAGACTCGAATTGCTAATTAATCGAGTCGAGCAACTTAAGAGTCAAAACGGACTCCTATTAGCTCAGGAAAAGACCTGGCGCGAGGAACGCGCTCACCTCATTGAAAAAAACGAAATCGCCCGGCGTAAGGTCGAATCGATGATTTCGCGCCTCAAGGCCCTGGAGCAAGACTCATGAGTTCAAGCAATAGCGTCACCGTGCAGATCCTCGACAAAGAATATTCGATCATCTGCCCGCAGGAAGAGCGCAGCAACCTGGTGAGCGCTGCCCGTTACCTGGACGGCAAGATGCGCGAGATCCGCAGCAGCGGCAAAGTCATTGGCGCCGACCGCATTGCCGTGATGGCCGCGCTGAACATCACACACGACTTGTTGCACAAGGAAGAGCGCCCGGATGTACAGGCCAGCGGCTCGACCCGCGAGCAGGTTCGCGACCTGCTGGATCGCGTCGATCTGGTACTCGCTACCGATCCGGACGTCACCAAGGGCTGATTCGCCTGACCGCTTGGGGTATACTCGCGTCACTCCCTGGGGTGCTTGCCAGTTGACCACGTCCCTGAGCCGATTCGCACTACCCTGGAGGCTGCACGTTGGGCTGGTGTGCATGTCCGCTAGACGGAAAGCCTTAAAGCCTACTGCATCTTCCACCTTGAACTTTCGGGTTCAAGGGCTAAGTCAGCAGCGGTTCATCCGGGGAGCCTGATTCCAGTCCGATGCCGGTTTAAATGCCGGCATCGGCTTTTTTACGGGTACGCTTTGTGTATCCGCCCTGTCGAAGCCCGAACCCATGACCGAACCTGCGCTGCTGCCCCGCCCGCAACTTCGACGCATGCTGCGCAAGGCCCGCCGCGCACTGACATCCCGTCAGCAACGCCAGGCCGCTCGCGGGCTGTACAAGCAATTGGCCCAGCAACCGCTGTTTCGCCGCGCAAAACACATTGCTCTTTATCTGCCGACCGACGGTGAAATCGATCCGCGCCTGTTGCTGCGTGCTGCGCAACGTCGGGGCAAGGCGACGTATCTGCCGGTGCTCAGCGCCTGGCCGCGGACCAAAATGGTGTTCCAGCGAATTCGCCCCGGCGAAAAACTCAAACCCAACCGTTTTCGCATTCTCGAGCCGCGGCCCAACCTTGCCCGCCAACGCAAGGTATGGGCGCTGGACCTGGTGTTGTTGCCATTGGTCGGGTTTGACGATGTCGGCGGGCGCTTGGGCATGGGCGGCGGTTTCTACGACCGCAGCCTGGCGTACATGGCGCGCCGCAAAACCTGGCGCAAGCCGACGCTGCTGGGGCTGGCCCATGAATGTCAGAAGGTCGAACGATTGGCTCAAGCGAGCTGGGACGTGCCGTTGCAAGGAACGGTGACAGACAAGGCGTGGTATTTCGCGGACTAGACGCCACTGTTTTCAGCGGCGTCCGACCACAGATTCAGCGTTTGAAGGCTGACGGCTGTTGCTGCTGGGCGATTTCGATTGGCGCGTCAGTCTTGCTGCTCCACAAGCTTTGGGCGTAGCCAGTGGTCACGACGCCGAGACCGAACAAGATAACCAAAATCCATAGTAAATCCGGTTTGCGTTTCATCGATTGCCCCCCAAAGGCATATCAACACGATGACAGCAGCGGTTTCCGTTGTAGGCCGTGCAGCAGCGTCAAGCTTAGAAGGCCGGCATTTTGCGACAACGTGAACTGACACGCAAACGCTGCCGTCAACCGACCGTCGGTTTGTCATAAAATTGCCCGACAACTTGCCCACTCACCTCGCAAGGAGCAAAACCCATGGCCTATTGGCTGATGAAATCCGAGCCCGACGAACTCTCCATCAAAGGCCTGGAAAAGCTTGGCAAGGCGCGCTGGGACGGCGTTCGCAACTACCAGGCGCGCAATTTTTTGCGGGCGATGGCGGTGGGTGACGAGTTTTTCTTCTATCACTCCAGCTGCCCGGAGCCGGGGATTGCCGGGATTGGAAAAATTATAGAGGCGGCGTATCCGGACCCGACGGCGTTGGAGCCGGAGAGTCATTACTACGATCCAAAAGCTTCGTCGGAAAAGAACGCGTGGAGCGCGATTGATGTCGCCCACGTCGAGACGTTTGCGAAGGTACTGAAGCTGGATTATTTGAAGCAGCAGACTGCGTTGGCGGAAATGCCATTGGTGCAGAAGGGATCGCGATTGTCGGTGATGCCCGTGACGGCAGAGCAATGGGCGGCGGTGATCGCGTTAAAGCCCTAAGCCCATCAGCGGATTCAAAATTGTCTTCGCGAGCAAGCCCGCTCCCACATTGGAATGCATTCCCCTGTGGGGGCGGGCTTGCTCGCGAAGAGGCCCGCCCGCACAACAAATGTCTTACTGAATGATCAGGTTGTTGAACAACAGATCCTCAACCACCGGCTTGCCGGTCTCGTCGTTCATTACCTGCTGAGTCTGCTTTAGGGCTTCCTGACGCAGCTTTTCCTTGGCCTCAACGTTGTTCATGGTTTCGGTGGTCTGCTGGGCAAACAGCGCCACCAGCTGATTACGGATCAATGGCTCGTTGGCCTTCACCGCTTTTGTCGCGTCGTCACCGGTGACGCGCAACGCCACGTCGGCCTTGTAGACCTTGAGCTTCGGCGTACCGTCCAGCCCATAATTGCCCACGAACGGCGGGCTCAGGGTGATGTAATTGACCTTCGGAGCTTCACCTTCTTTGGCTTCTTCGGCCATCGCTGCCACAGGCAGAGACAGGGCCAGCATCAACATGATCCACGCTTTCACAATTCGCTCCTTATCCGGTTTGCGGCCTAGCATAACGACCCGCCGCTCAAGCACAAGCTTATGGCTGACTATCAGGGTCGGGCATGCTTGTTGACCCATCGACTCACACACCTACACTTATCGGCCATCACTCCCAAAGGAATAGCCCTGATGAAAGCCGTGCTGTGCAAAGCCTTCGGCCCTGCCGAATCGCTGGTGCTGGAAGACGTCGCCAGTCCAGTCGCGAAGAAGAACGAAATCCTGCTGGACGTGCACGCCGCCGGGGTGAATTTCCCCGACACGCTGATCATCGAGGGCAAATACCAGTTCAAGCCGCCCTTCCCGTTCTCGCCCGGTGGCGAAGCGGCCGGCGTGGTCAGTGCCGTGGGCGAAAAGGTCAGCCACCTGAAGGTCGGTGACCGGGTCATGGCGCTGACGGGCTGGGGCAGCTTCGCCGAACAGGTCGCCGTGCCGGGCTACAACGTGCTGCCGATTCCGCCGTCGATGGACTTCAACACCGCCGCCGCCTTCAGCATGACCTACGGCACCTCGATGCACGCGCTCAAGCAACGCGCCAACTTGCAACCGGGTGAAACCTTGCTGGTGCTGGGCGCTTCCGGCGGTGTCGGCCTCGCGGCCGTGGAAATCGGCAAAGCCATGGGCGCCCGCGTGATCGCCGCCGCCAGCAGCGCCGAAAAACTCGCCGTGGCCAAGGCTGCCGGCGCGGACGAACTGATCAACTACAGCGAAACCAACCTCAAGGATGAAATCAAACGCCTGACCGACGGCCAGGGCGCCGATGTGATCTACGACCCGGTCGGCGGTGACCTGTTCGACCAGGCCGTCCGTGCCATCGCCTGGAACGGCCGCCTGCTGGTAGTGGGTTTTGCCAGCGGACGCATTCCCGAGTTCCCGGTCAACCTCGCGCTGCTCAAAGGCGCGGCGGTGGTCGGCGTGTTCTGGGGCTCGTTTGCCCAGCGCCAGCCACTGGACAATGCGGCGAATTTTCAACAGCTGTTTGGCTGGTTTGCCGAAGGCAAATTGAAGCCGCTGGTGTCGCAGGTCTATCCGCTGAGCAATGCGGCGCAGGCGATCAATGATCTTGGACAGCGCAAGGCTGTTGGCAAGGTCGTGGTTCAGATGCGCTGAGCCGAAGAAGCGGTCTGGAGTGTCCAGGCCGCTTTTTTTGTTCGGGGTCAAATCAACGTTCTAATATCCTCCGGCAGCAAGCTCATGTACTTGCGCACCGGACTCGCACGGCATTCCCTGACGATTCTCGGTACTCGCTTGTTGAGCTGTGCAATTAATGCCAGACGTTGATCGTTCGACAACTGGGTCGCATGAAACACGTTCGACAGATAAGCCCGCGTGTAACCAAACACCGCTGAATCAACCCAGGCGTATTCCGGAATGTAGCCCACCGCCTCATTGATATCACGGCATCTCAACCGCTTGAGCCATTGGTTGGCGTCAATGGGCGTATTGCGGTCCAGTCTGAAAACCATTGGGGCCGTCACCTCCTGCCTGGCAGGCTTGTCGGCTCCGACCGTCCATGGCTTGAAGCGCCACTGCGCCACCGCCGTCCGGGCCGCTTCGGCCAAACCCGGATGGTCACTTTGCAGAATGCTCACATCGTCGACCGAGCCATCGGCATGCACGGTTAACCTCACGTTGACCTCACCGGTAATCCCGGCCCTGAACAGATCCCTGGGGTAAATCGGCCTGGGATTGTTTTCCGGGATCAACAACACTCCCCCAGCCCAGACACCAACAGATCCACTCAACAAAAATATCAACACCAGCCAGCGCATAATCCCTTCCCCTCCGCCCTGAAATGCCAGACCTGGCATCCCGCACAAAGGTTAGGGCTCGCGGACCTGAAACAGAACGTCGCAACGTCCCATTAAAACGCAGGACATTTCCCAAAACCCCCTCCTACTTCGGAGCGAAACGCGTCATTCAGGGAAGCGCAGGACGTTTCCCACAACGTCCTTCATTTACATCTGTACGACATGTTCATAAAGGAACACGCAATCGCGCACATTTCCGCTGTTTTGCCAATGCGAACCGGTGCTATTTTCGGTAACGAAACTGTAACATTCGCATCCGCAGTCAAAACAAGAAATCTGGAGCTCTTGAATGTTTGCTTTCTTTCGCCCTGCCGCACACCAGGCGCCTTTGCCTGACGAAAAAATCGACGACACCTACAAACGACTTCGCTGGCAGATCTTCGCCGGTATTTTCATCGGGTATGCGGGTTACTACCTGCTGCGCAAGAACTTCACCCTCGCGTTCCCGGACCTGATTGCCCAAGGCTATACAAAGGGTCAGCTGGGCGTGGCGATGTCGGCGATTGCGATTGCCTACGGCCTGTCCAAGTTTCTGATGGGCATCGTGTCCGACCGCTCCAACCCGCGTTATTTCCTGCCCTTCGGCCTGGTGGTATCGGCCGGGGTGATGTTTGTGTTCGGTTTCGCGCCGTGGGCGACGTCGAGCGTCACCATGATGTTCATCCTGTTGTTCATCAACGGTTGGGCGCAAGGCATGGGCTGGCCGCCAAGTGGCCGGACCATGGTGCATTGGTGGTCGCAGAAAGAACGCGGCCGCGTGGTGTCGGTCTGGAACACCGCACATAACGTTGGCGGCGGTCTGATCGGCCCGCTGGCGATTCTCGGTATGGGCTGGTTCAACGACTGGCACAGCAAGTTCTACGTCCCGGCGGCCGTGGCGCTGCTGGTCGCGGTGTTTGCGTTCTTCGTGATGCGCGATACACCGCAATCGACCGGCCTGCCGCCGATCGAGAAGTACAAGAACGATTACCCGCAAGGCTACGACGCCAGCCATGAAGAAGAATTCAGCGCCAAGGACATCTTCATCAAATACGTGCTGCGCAACAAAATGCTCTGGTTCATCGCCCTGGCCAACGTCTTCGTCTATCTGCTGCGTTACGGCATCCTCGACTGGGCGCCGACCTACCTCAAAGAGGTCAAGCACTTCGATTTCGACAAGACGTCGTGGGCCTACTTTCTCTACGAGTGGGCGGGTATTCCGGGCACGCTGCTGTGCGGCTGGATGTCGGACAAGATTTTCCGTGGCAACCGTGGCCTGACAGGCATGGTGTTCATGGCGCTGGTGACCGTTGCGACGATCGTGTATTGGCTGAATCCGCCAGGCAACCCGATGATCGACATGATCTCGCTGTTCGCGATCGGCTTCCTGATCTACGGCCCGGTGATGCTGGTTGGGTTGCAAGCGCTGGAACTGGTGCCGAAGAAAGCCGCCGGCACCGCTGCGGGTTTCACCGGGCTGTTCGGTTATCTGGGGGGTTCAGTCGCGGCCAGTGCCCTGATGGGTTACACCGTGGACTACTTCGGTTGGGATGGCGGCTTCATTCTGCTGGTGGCTGCCTGTCTGCTGGCGATGGCGTTCCTGGCGCCCACGCTGGGCCACAAGAACGTCGCCAGTCAGACCCGCGAAGAGGCAATCGCCTGATCGGTCTTTGATTGGCAGCGCTTGAGTCGCGCCTCCAGATTTCGGTCTGGCATGGCGTGGCTACGCAGGGCGTGAGCGGTCTGCTCGACATAATCGCGAGTGGTGCCGTAACGCCCGCAAGCGTTTTCGAACACATGGCTCAGCACATGATCCGGCAAGTTGCCGGCATAGCTGGGCAAGTGCCGCTCCAATACAAATCCCAAGGCCTGGACCTGGCTTCCGTCTTCAAGACGGCAGTTGAGCCAGTGCGGGCGATAAGAAGGGAATGGCATTTCGCGCTGCCACAGCGCGTAAAGCGATGCGTCGAGTTGATCTTCCGGGAGTCGATACGCAAAGCCGCTGCAAGAACCGCCGCGATCCAGACCAAACACCAGACCCGGCGCTTCCGGCGTGCCGCGATGTTCGTGAGACCACAAGTACAAACCGCGATGATAGCCGTGCACTCGACCGCGAACCCGCTCCACCGCCGCGCATTCAGGGCGCCAGATCAGCGAGCCGTAAGCAAACAGCCAGACCGGCCCGCCCTTGTGGCGCGCCATGGTCGACTGCATCGAGCCGAGCAATTGTTCGTGCGTGAGTTGCGGCCCCAGATCGAGCCGCGGAGGGTAAGCCAAGTTCAAAAATGCAGATTCAATGGCGCTCATGGCGAATAGCGTTCAGCTCCCCGCGGGTAAAGAATTACTTAATAGAACGCACCGCTGTAACAATAAGGCACATATGTTTTAAGGCAATTTAAGTGCCATGGCACAGTTCTTAAATAATCGCCTCAATGACATATAACCTACCGGCATTTATATAAATTTATAAATACCGATCGGCTATATAGGGAGGCATAACGATTTAAGAGCGGGGTGCATAAGCAAACACATCGGCGCGCATCTGGTGAGCATCCATCCCCGCCTCGACCAAGGCATCCAATGTGCCGTAGACCATGGCCGGAGAGCCGCTGGCGTAAACGTGCAGCGACTTCAGATCGGCAAAATCTTCACACACCGCCTCGTGCAGCATCCCGCAGCGCCCTTCCCAACCGCATTGGTCGCTGACCACTTTGTGCAGGAACAGGTTGGGTAATTTCAACCATTCGTCCCAATGCTCCATGTCGTAAAAGTCTTCAGGCCGGCGCACGCCCCAATACAGGTGCACCGGGTGTTTGAAGCCCGTGGCGCGGCAGTGTTCGATCAGGCTGTGGATCTGGCCCATGCCGGTGCCGGCGGCGATCAGCACCAGCGGACCGTCCGGCAGCTCTGCCAGGTGCGTATCGCCGAACGGCATCTCGATGCGCACGATCGGGTTGCGTTGCAACTGGTCGATGAGGCTGAGCGCACTGCTTTCGCGCGCCAGGACGTGGATCTCCAGGTCTCGCCCACCGTGCGGTGCCGACGCCAAGGAGAACGCGGATTTCTCGCCGTTCTCACGTTCGATCATCAAATACTGGCCGGCGTGATAACGCGGCGGCTTGCCGGCCGGCGCTCGCAGACGCACGCGCCAGGTGTCGCCGCCCACGTCCCTGCATTCAATGACCTGACACGACACGCTGCGCACCGGCAGTTCTCCCAGCGCGAGCACGCCATCCCACAGCACAATGCAGTCTTCCAGCGGCTCTGCTATGCAAGTGTAGAACTCGCCATGGTCGCGCACCTTCCCGGCCTGCTCGACCCGGCCCTCCACCAGCAACGCCGCGCACACGTGGCAATTGCCGTTGCGACAGCTTTGCGGGCATTCATAGCCCAGGCGCCGCGCGCCATCGAGAATCCGCTCGCCAGGCAGAATCTCTAGTACTGCTCCGGAGGGCTGCAAGGTTACACGCATCAATCTATTCCTAACTGATTCCAGATGGCATCGATCCGCTGGGTCACGGCGTCGTCCTTGACGATTACCCGACCCCATTCGCGAGTGGTTTCGCCCGGCCATTTATGCGTGGCATCGAGCCCCATCTTCGACCCCAGTCCGGACACCGGCGAGGCGAAGTCGAGGTAGTCGATCGGCGTGTTGTCGATCATCACCGTGTCGCGCTTGGGGTCCATGCGCGTGGTGATGGCCCAGATCACGTCGTTCCAGTCCCGCGCATTGATGTCGTCGTCGGTGACGATAACGAACTTGGTGTACATGAACTGTCGCAAAAACGACCAGACACCGAGCATTACCCGCTTGGCGTGGCCCGGATACGACTTCTTCATGGTCACGATGGCCATGCGGTACGAGCAGCCTTCTGGCGGCAGGTAGAAGTCAGTGATTTCCGGGAACTGCTTTTGCAGGATCGGCACGAACACTTCGTTCAGCGCCACGCCGAGAATCGCCGGCTCATCCGGTGGACGGCCGGTGTAGGTGCTGTGGTAGATCGGTTTGATCCGGTGGGTGATGCGCTCGACAGTGAACACCGGGAAGCTGTCGACTTCGTTGTAATAACCGGTGTGGTCGCCGTACGGACCTTCGTCGGCCATTTCGCCCGGATGGATCACGCCTTCAAGGATGATTTCGGCGGTGGCCGGAACTTGCAGGTCGTTGCCTCGGCACTTCACCAGTTCGGTACGGTTGCCACGCAGCAAACCGGCAAAAGCGTATTCGGAAAGGCTGTCCGGCACCGGTGTCACCGCGCCGAGGATCGTCGCCGGGTCGGCACCGAGCGCCACCGACACCGGGAACGGCTGGCCAGGATGCTTCTCGCACCACTCGCGATAATCCAGCGCGCCGCCACGGTGGCTGAGCCAGCGCATGATGACCTTGTTGCGACCGATCACTTGCTGACGATAGATGCCCAGGTTCTGCCGGTCCTTGTTCGGACCTTTGGTGACGGTCAGGCCCCAGGTGATCAGCGGGCCGACGTCACCGGGCCAGCAGGTTTGCACGGGAAGCATCGCCAGATCGACGTCGTCGCCTTCGATGACCACTTCCTGACACACCGCGTCTTTGACGACCTTGGGCGCCATCGCAATGATCTTGCGGAAGATCGGCAGCTTGGACCACGCGTCTTTCAAGCCCTTCGGCGGCTCGGGCTCCTTGAGGAACGCCAGCAGCTTGCCGATCTCGCGCAGTTCGCTGACCGCTTCGGCGCCCATGCCCATGGCGACCCGCTCGGGGGTGCCAAACAGGTTGCCGAGCACTGGAATGTCGTAGCCAGTCGGGTTTTCGAACAGCAGTGCCGGGCCTTTGGCCCGCAACGTGCGATCACAGACCTCGGTCATCTCCAGCACTGGAGAGACGGGGATCTGGATGCGTTTCAATTCTCCGCGCTGCTCCAGCTGCTGCACGAAATCCCGAAGATCCTTGAATTTCATTGACGATGGCACCCCTAAAATAGGCGTACATCCTACCTGCTCTGCGGTCCGCTGGCAGCTTATCGCGCTTACCTGACTGCATTCGGGTTGCCGTTACCGAGTGTTGCCCGGGCTTGCAAGTGCCTGAACAACGGATCAAGCATCGGCGCGATGAACCTGGCGCCGACCTCGGACAGGTGATTGTCGTCGGTATACAGCGAGTGCCCGTCGAGCTCGGTCCGACAAAGTCCGCCGTCAGCACACAGCAACGGCGCCGGGTCGATCACCGTGACGCCCGAGTTGGCCGCGGCTATTTGCGCGAACAGTTGGCTGATAAACGCCTGGCGCTTGAAGTGCTCCGCCACCGCCAAACCCTCGCCATCCGTCGGCCGGTGCAACATCGCCAGACGGCTGAGCCGGTAAGGGGGGCTGAATTGTTGCAGTGGCGCTTCCTTGACCAGCCACACGCGATGTCCGCCGTCCCGCAGTTGCCGAACCGTCGCTCGCAAGCCGTCCGCCAGTCGCTGCTCGGCGTCGGCGCGGTCGTAATGGCCACGGGAATCCCTGAGCACATGGCCGAGATCACCTTTCACGTCGCCATACAGATACAGGCTCCAGCGCGCGACCAACACCACATCGCCCACCGCTTGTGGCTCCAACGCGCTCTCCACCCGTCGATTGAACCGGGCACAGGTCTTATCGTATTCCAGCCCTTCTACCGGAATGCAGCCCGGCGAGCTGGCGAGAATCACACTGACACCGTGCTTTCGCGCGCCATCGTCGAACACCGGAATCAGCGCCGTGGCATGGCTGTCACCCCAGACCAGCGCCTTGGATGCGGTTGGTGCGGGCGTGCCGTAATGACAAAAGAGTTTGTCGTCAGGGGTTTTGTCGTCCGCCAGGCAGCGCATCAGTTCCGGGCGCCACTCTTTGCCTTTGGCGTACTGCAACGCTTGGGCAGACAGGCGCGCAGGCAGGCCGTCGGTCCAGCGCAGCGCTTGGCCAGCCAGGCCCAGCACCAGCACACCGACCCCGGCAGCGATGAGGATCTGCCGGCGCCCGGCCAACAAACGGCGCTCGCGAAACGGCGTCTCGACGAAACGCCACGACAGGTAACCCAGCACCAGGCTGAGCAGAATCAATGCGCCGATATCAAACGGGCCTGGCTCATCGACGCTGGCGTAGCTGGCAAAAACAAACACCGGCCAGTGCCACAGGTACCAGGAATAAGAGATCAGCCCGACGCCGACCAGCACACGGCTGGCAAGCAAGCCACCGACCAGGGTTTGCCGATGCCCGTTGGACCAGATCAGCGCGACCACGCCCAGGGTCGGCAACAGCGCCGCTGCGCCGGGGAATGGCGTGCTTTTGTCGTAGCAGAAGACGGCCAGCAGAATCAGCCCGGCCCCGACCGCACTGATTAATTGAGCCCCGGCTTGGGTAAGCCGCCATTGGCTTCGAGGCGCCACGGCCAGCATCGCGCCGGCCAGCAGCTCCCAGGCACGCATCGGCAGCAGGAAAAAGGCTTTCTCAGGATGATGCACCACGGCCCAGACGCTGAGCCCGAACGACACCAGCAACACCCCGAACAGCGCCAGTCGCCAATGTTTCAGGCGACTGGCGAGCACCGTGAGCAGGAGCGGAAAAACAATATAGAACTGTTCTTCAACCGCCAGCGACCACGTGTGCAGCAACGGTTTCAGGTCGGAAGCGACATCGAAGTAGCCGTCCTGGCGCATGAACAGGATGTTGGAGACAAACATCACCTGGTAGCGCACCGAGCGCCCCAGTTCTTCGTAGTCCTTGGGCGCCAACAGAAACCAGCCCACCGCCAGCACGGCGATGATCATCACAAACAGTGCCGGCAGAATCCGCCGGGCACGTCTGGCCCAGAAATCGGCAAAGCTGAAACGCCCGGCCTGCCGCTGATTCCAGATGATCGAGGTAATCAGGTAGCCGGAGATAACGAAGAAGATGTCCACGCCGACGAATCCGCCGGTGAACCCTGGAACACCAAAATGGAACAGCACCACCGCAATCACGGCGATTGCGCGTAAGCCGTCGATGTCCCTTCGATAAGCAAGAGTGCTCATAAACAGTAAGGCCATTCAGTTGAAGTTTGTTGGGTTCGCTTGCCCATTTAGTTTCTGTACAGACCAACCGTAGTCGCAAACCTCCCCTTTTTTTGCAAAAAAAATGACGCCCCGAAGGACGCCATTTTTAGCGGTTGAAAAACCGTCTTACTTGCGCTTCATCGACAAGAAGAACTCGTCGTTGGTCTTGGTCGTTTTCAGCTTGTCGACCAGGAACTCGATGGCAGCGATTTCGTCCATCGGGTGCAGCAGCTTGCGCAGGATCCACATACGCTGCAACTCGTCGTCGGCGGTCAGCAACTCTTCGCGGCGGGTGCCGGAACGGTTGATGTTGATGGCCGGGAACACGCGTTTTTCAGCAATACGACGGTCCAGAGGCAGTTCCATGTTGCCGGTGCCTTTGAATTCTTCGTAGATCACTTCATCCATCTTCGAACCGGTTTCAACCAGCGCGGTGGCGATGATGGTCAGCGAGCCGCCTTCTTCGATGTTCCGCGCGGCGCCGAAGAAACGTTTCGGTTTCTCCAGGGCGTGGGCATCGACACCACCGGTGAGCACTTTGCCGGAGCTCGGGATCACGGTGTTGTAGGCGCGAGCCAGACGGGTGATGGAGTCGAGCAGGATCACCACGTCTTTCTTGTGTTCGACCAGGCGCTTGGCCTTCTCGATCACCATTTCGGCAACCTGCACGTGGCGGGTTGGCGGCTCGTCGAACGTCGAGGCGACCACTTCGCCGCGCACGGTGCGCTGCATTTCGGTCACTTCTTCCGGACGCTCATCGATCAGCAAAACGATCAGGTGAACTTCAGGGTTGTTACGTGCGATGTTCGCCGCGATGTTCTGCAGCATGATGGTTTTACCGGCTTTCGGCGGTGCAACGATCAGACCGCGCTGGCCTTTGCCGATCGGGGCGCACAGGTCGATGACACGACCGGTCAAGTCTTCGGTGGAGCCGTTGCCGGCTTCCATCTTCATGCGCACAGTCGGGAACAGCGGGGTCAGGTTCTCGAAGAGAATCTTGTTTTTCGCGTTCTCGGGACGATCGTAGTTGATCGTGTCGACCTTGAGCAGTGCGAAATAACGCTCGCCTTCCTTTGGAGGGCGGATCTTGCCAACGATGGTGTCACCGGTGCGCAAGTTGAAGCGACGGATCTGGCTCGGCGAGACGTAGATGTCGTCCGGGCCGGCGAGATAGGAAGCGTCAGCGGAGCGCAGGAAGCCGAAGCCGTCCTGGAGAATCTCCAGCACGCCATCACCGGAGATTTCCTCGCCGCTTTTAGCGTGCTTTTTGAGCAGGGAGAAAATCACGTCCTGCTTGCGCGAACGGGCCATATTTTCTATGCCCATCTGTTCGGCCAATTCGAGCAGTTCGGTAATCGGCTTTTGCTTGAGTTCAGTCAGATTCATATAGGAATGACGTAATCATTTATGGAGGGGGGGAAATTAAGCTTTTGGCTTAATGAGGCCGCGCCGCAGAGAAGGCGACAGGATCGCGTACTTATTCGAAAAGGAGTGCGTCGGCGACGGCTAGCAGGGGGCAGTGGAGAAACCAGTGCGGGGCCGAATGTACCACCTGAGTTTCGGAGCGTCTAGCCCTGAATAACGAAAAGGCCCCGCAATGTGCGGGGCCTTTTGGGTGACGCTTTATTCGACGCTTAGATGTTGGCGTCGAGGAAGGCAGCCAGTTGCGACTTCGACAGTGCGCCGACCTTGGTCGCTTCAACGTTGCCGTTCTTGAACAGCATCAGGGTCGGGATACCACGCACGCCATGCTTGGCGGGAGTTTCCTGGTTTTCGTCGATGTTCAGTTTGGCAATGGTCAGCTTGCCTTTGTAAGTTTCAGCAATTTCGTCCAGAACAGGAGCGATCATTTTGCAAGGGCCGCACCATTCAGCCCAGTAGTCGACCAATACAGCGCCTTCGGCCTTGAGTACGTCGGCCTCGAAGCTAGCGTCGCTAACGTGTTTGATAAGATCGCTGCTCATGGAAGTCTCCAGGTTGTAAGCAAAAAAACGTGGCCCATCATAGCCGCCCTTCCCTCGTTCAGGAAGGTGCAGATGATTGAGTCTCGCTATGGTGGTCCATGAGTTTGGGTATAGCTCAAGTCACGGCGTGGCGGGAGCGACGAAGCCAATTCCCGTGCGCAACGCCGCATTGCGCACGTGTTTGTGCATGGCCATTTGCGCGGCGGCGCAGGTGTGCCTGGCAGAAAATCCTGTTCGCCAATCCGCAAACGGCCGGGCGGGGGAGTTTTTATCGGGACCGTTGAAGTGGCTGGTTGAGGGGTTTGCGTGCCTTTGAAGACGCTTTCGCGAGCAAGCCCGCTCCCACAGTGGACCGAGCTCCTCAGGAACAACGCGGTCAACAGTGGGAGCGGGCTTGCTCGCGAAGAGGCCATCGGCAGCACCGCAAATATTCCCGCGGCAGAAGATCGCAGCCTTCGGCAGCTCCTGCGCGTTGGCGTCAGCGGTTGATCGTGGCACGATGTCGAGGTTATCGACCGAGACCCCCTGACCATGCCGCAATCCCAAGCCAAGAATCTGTCCCTGATCGCCGCAATCGACCTGGGCTCCAACAGCTTTCACATGGTCGTGGCCAAGGCCCAGAACGGCGAAATCCGCATTCTCGAACGTCTCGGGGAGAAAGTGCAGCTGGCCGCCGGCATCGACGACGAGCGCCACCTCAACGAAGAATCCATGCAACGCGGGCTCGATTGCCTCAAGCGCTTTGCCCAACTGATCAACGGTATGCCGCTGGGCGCCGTGCGGATCGTCGGCACCAACGCCCTGCGTGAAGCCCGCAACCGCGCTGAATTCATCCGCCGTGCCGAAGAAATCCTCGGCCATCCGGTGGAAGTGATTTCCGGTCGTGAAGAAGCGCGGCTGATCTACCTCGGCGTCTCGCACACCCTCGCCGACACCCCGGGCAAGCGCCTGGTGGCCGACATTGGCGGCGGCAGTACCGAGTTCATCATCGGTCAGCGCTTCGAACCGCTGTTGCGCGAAAGCCTGCAAATGGGCTGCGTCAGCTACACCCAGCGCTATTTCAAGGACGGCAAGATCACCCCGGCCCGCTACGCCCAGGCTTATACGGCGGCGCGGCTGGAGATCATGAGCATCGAGCACGCCCTGCACCGCCTGACCTGGGATGAGGCCATTGGCTCCTCGGGCACCATCCGCGCCATCGGCCTGGCGCTGAAGGCTGGCGGTCACGGCGCTGGCGAAGTGAATGCCGAAGGCCTGGCGTGGCTCAAGCGCAAGATTTTCAAACTGGGCGACGCCGAGAAAATCGACTTCGACGGCATCAAGCCGGATCGCCGCGCGATTTTCCCGGCCGGCCTGGCGATTCTCGAAGCGATCTTCGATGCACTGGAACTGCAACGCATGGACCACTGCGAAGGCGCGCTGCGCGAGGGCGTGCTTTACGACCTGCTGGGCCGTCATCACCACGAAGACGTGCGTGAGCGCACCTTGAGCTCGCTGATGGAGCGTTACCACGTCGACCTGGAACAAGCGGCACGGGTGGAGCGCAAAGCGCTGCATGCGTTCGATCAGGTCGCCGAAGACTGGGACCTGGACGACGGTGTCTGGCGCGAACTGCTCGGCTGGGCCGCCAAGGTCCACGAAGTGGGCCTGGACATCGCTCACTATCACTACCACAAGCACGGTGCGTACCTGATCGAGCACTCGGACCTGGCCGGCTTCTCCCGCGAAGACCAGCTAATGCTCGCCCTGCTGGTGCGTGGCCATCGGCGCAATATTCCCAAGGACAAATTTGCCGATTTCGGCAACGAAGGCATCAAGTTGATTCGCCTGTGCGTGCTCCTGCGCTTTGCGATTCTGTTCCATCACATCCGCGGCACCCAGGAAATGCCTGCGGTCGTGCTGCGCGCCAATGGCGACAGCCTTGATGTGTTGTTCCCGGCCAACTGGCTCGATGAAAACCAGCTGACCCAGGCTGATTTCGCCCTGGAGGCGGATTGGCTGACCCGGGTCGGGTTTGTGCTGAACGTTCGCTAAAACCAAAAAAGGCCTTCTTCGGAAGGCCTTTTTTTGTGCCGCACTTGAGCAAACAACACTGCAGGGGCGAGCCTCTGTGGCGAAGGGGCTTGCCCCCGTTCGGCTGCGTAGCAGCCGTAAACCCATCGCAAGCGGTGAATCCGGTACACCTCAGTTGCAGGTTTTGGGGCCGCTTCGCGACCCAACGGGGACAAGCCCCCTCACCACAAAAGCCCACACCACCAAAGTCCACTCACCCAAAGCCCACTCACTCAAAAGCCTACTCAGCCAAAAGCCACTCACCACAAAAGCCCACTCAGCCAAAAGCCCCCTTACCCAAAAGCCCACTCACCCAAAAGCCCGCTCCCAGAGGCGTTTTGCGTGTTAGCGGACCGCCAGAATCGGGCTGCCCAGCCGTTCCAGCAACGTGGCCTGTGCGCTGCGCGGGTTCTGGTTGCCGGTCGGCGTGTTGCGGATGTAACGACCGTCCGCCTGCAGGCTCCAGCTGTGGGTGTTATCGGTCAGGTAAAGCTCCAGCTCTTTCTTGACTCGCATAATCAGCTTCTTGCCTTCGACCGGGAAGCAAGTCTCGACGCGCTTGTCGAGGTTGCGCTCCATCCAGTCGGCGCTGGAGAGGAACATCTGCTCTTCGCCGCCATTGAGGAAGTAGAAGACACGGGTGTGTTCCAGGAAGCGGCCGATGATCGAGCGCACGTGAATGTTGTGCGAAACCCCGGCAATGCCCGGACGCAGGCAGCACATGCCACGCACCACCAGATCGATACGAACGCCGGACTGACTGGCCTTATACAGCGCGCGGATGATCTTCGGGTCGGTCAGCGAGTTGAACTTGGCGATGATGTGCGCTGGTTTGCCGTCGAGGGCGAACTGAGTCTCGCGGGCAATCATGTCGAGCATGCCCTTCTTCAACGTGAACGGCGCGTGCAGCAACTTCTTCATGCGCAAGGTCTTGCCCATGCCGATCAACTGGCTGAACAGTTTGCCGACGTCTTCGCACAAGGCGTCGTCGGAAGTCAGCAAGCTGTAGTCGGTGTACAGACGGGCGTTGGCCGCGTGGTAGTTGCCGGTGCCCAAGTGCGCGTAACGGACGATTTCGCCGGCCTCGCGCCGCAGGATCAGCATCATCTTGGCGTGGGTCTTGAAGCCAACCACGCCGTAAATCACCACCGCACCGGCCGCTTGCAGACGGCTGGCCAGTTGCAGGTTGGACTCTTCGTCGAACCGCGCACGCAGCTCGATCACCGCCGTGACCTCTTTGCCGTTACGCGCGGCATCGACCAGCGCGTCGACGATTTCCGAGTTGGCGCCCGAACGGTACAGCGTCTGCCGGACGGCCAAAACATGCGGGTCCTTCGCCGCTTGGCGCAGCAAGTCGACCACCGGGGTAAAGGACTCGAACGGGTGCAGCAGCAGAATGTCCTGCTTGCTGATCACGCTGAAGATGTTCTCGCTGTTTTGCAGCAATTTCGGGATCTGCGGCGTGAACGGCAGGTATTGCAGTTCGCGCTGACTGTCCAGGCCGGTGATGCTGAACAGTCGCGTCAAGTTGACCGGACCGTTGACCTGATACAGCTCGGTCTCGTGCAGGTTGAACTGCTTGAGCAAGTAGTCGGACAGGTGTTTCGGGCAGGTGTCGGCCACTTCCAGACGCACCGCGTCACCGTAGCGGCGGGAGAACAACTCGCCGCGCAGCGCGCGGGCCAGGTCTTCCACATCTTCGGTGTCGACTGCCAGGTCGGCGTTTCGGGTCAGCCGGAACTGGTAGCAGCCCTTGACCTTCATGCCCTGGAACAGGTCATCGGCGTGCGCGTGGATCATCGACGACAGGAACACATAGTTGTCGCCCGCTCCGCCGACTTCCTCAGGCACCTTGATCACTCGCGGCAGCAGACGGGGCGCCGGGATGATCGCCAGGCCGGAATCGCGACCGAAGGCGTCGATACCCTCCAGCTCGACGATGAAGTTCAGGCTCTTGTTCACCAGCAACGGGAACGGGTGCGTCGGGTCGAGGCCGATCGGGGTGATGATCGGTGCGATCTCGTCGCGGAAATAACGACGGACCCAGGTTTTGATCTTGGTCGTCCAGTGACGGCGACGGATGAAGCGGACCTGATGTTTTTCCAGTTCCGGCAACAGGATGTCGTTGAGGATCGCGTACTGGCGGTCAACGTGACCGTGCACCAGTTCGCTGATGCGCGCCAACGCCTGATGCGGTTGCAGACCGTCGGCGCCGGCCTGTTCACGGGCGAAGGTGATCTGCTTCTTGAGGCCGGCCACCCGAATCTCGAAGAACTCGTCCAGGTTGCTGGAGAAGATCAGCAGGAACTTCAGGCGCTCCAGCAGCGGATAGGACTCGTCCAGCGCCTGTTCCAGCACGCGGATATTGAACTGCAGTTGCGAGAGCTCGCGATGGATGTACAGGCTGCTGTCATCCAGGCCGGGAATGGCAATCGCCGGCGCCGCCGCTGCGGCTTCGGCCACCACAACGGGCGGAGCAGGCTCCAGCTCCGGCGGGGTTTCGGCGATTTGCTCGACCACGGGTTGAGCCTCTTTTACGGCAACTTCAGTGAGTCCTTCGGTATTCATGGAATGTTCCTGGGAGGGCTATTTTTGCTCTCGTAACAATTGAGCGGCACGGACGGCAAAGTAAGTCAGGATGCCATCGGCGCCCGCACGTTTAAAAGCGGTCAGGGATTCGAGAATAACCCCTTCGCTCAACCAGCCATTCTGGATCGCCGCCATGTGCATGGCGTATTCGCCGCTGACTTGGTAAACAAACGTCGGCACTTTGAATGCTTCTTTGACCCGGTAAAGGATGTCCAGATACGGCATGCCGGGCTTGACCATGACCATGTCTGCGCCTTCTGACAAGTCCGCCGCCACTTCGTGCAGGGCTTCGTTGCCGTTGGCCGGGTCCATCTGATAGGAGGCTTTGTCGGCCTTGCCCAGGTTCAGCGCCGAGCCCACCGCATCGCGGAACGGACCGTAATAGGCGCTGGCGTACTTCGCCGAGTAGGCCATGATCCGCACGTTGACGTGACCGGCCAGTTCGAGGGCTTCGCGGATGGCCTGGATGCGCCCGTCCATCATGTCCGAGGGGGCCACCACCTGGGCGCCAGCCTCGGCATGGGACAACGCTTGCCTGACCAGTGCGTCGACGGTGATGTCGTTCTGCACATAGCCTTCTTCGTCGATGATGCCGTCCTGACCGTGGGTGGTGAACGGGTCCAGGGCAACGTCGGTGATCACGCCCAACCCGGGAAACCGGTCACGCAAGGCGCGAGTGGCGCGTTGGGCGATGCCGTTCGGGTTCCAGGCTTCGGCGGCGTCCAGGGTCTTGAGCTCGGGCGGCGTGACCGGAAACAGTGCCAGCGCCGGGATGCCCAGCTCGACCCACTTGGCGGCTTCTTCCAGTAGCAGGTCGATGGTCAGGCGTTCAACGCCAGGCATCGAGGCCACCGCTTCGCGACGGTTTTCACCGTCCAGCACAAACACTGGCAGGATCAGATCATCGACAGTCAGCACGTTTTCACGGACCAGTCGACGCGAGAAATCGTCACGGCGGTTGCGACGCAGGCGGGTGGCGGGAAAGAGACGGTTGGCTGGGGTAAAGCTCACGGCAGACTCCAAAGCCCGCGCTGGCAGGCGAGCGTGACAGTTATAAGCGGGCATTATGACCGCCGTATTACAGTTATGTGCACCCCCGCGACAGGTAGTCGCATTCCATTGTCGTTGTAGGAATTGTTCACGTCGAGACACATTTGGACACTTTCATGAATGTGCCCGAAGGGTTAGGCTGCGCGTTCATTTCGCCAGCACCCAGACGATGCTCCAACAATTCCTGCATGACTTCGGCTACTTTGCCCTTTTTCTCGGCACGTTCTTCGAAGGCGAAACCATTCTGGTACTCGCGGGCTTCCTCGCGTTCCGTGGATACATGGTCATCAATCTGGTGGTGGTCGTGGCGTTTTTCGGCAGCTATGCCGGCGATCAGCTGTGGTACTTCCTGGGACGCAAGCACGGGCGCAAGTTATTGGCGCGCAAACCCCGCTGGCAGATGATGGGCGACCGCGCGCTGGAACATATCCGCAAACACCCGGACATCTGGGTCTTGAGCTTCCGCTTCGTTTACGGTCTGCGCACGGTGATGCCGGTAGCCATCGGCCTGTCGGGCTATCCGCCGGGACGTTATCTGCTGCTGAACGGCATCGGCGCGGCGATCTGGGCATCGGCGCTGGCCGCTGCGGCCTATCACTTCGGCGCCGTCCTCGAAGGCATGCTCGGCAGCGTCAAGAAGTACGAGTTGTGGGTGCTCGGCGCCCTGCTGGTGCTGGGCGTCGGCCTGTGGCTGCGTCGGCGCTTCAAGAATGCCCGTCTGGCCAAGCAGGTCTACGCCGACGAGCAGGCGCTGAAAGCCGAGCAGGCCAAGGTCGAAGCGCCTAAGACGCCAAGCGAGTGAAGCGGTTTCTGCAGCAGTAGAGACCGATTGCGCTGAGCAGGCTGTAACTGAGCAGGCCGACCCAGCCCACCGCGCTGGCCGGCCACAGCCCGACCACCGGCGCGAGCCACGCCAACGGCACGTTCGATGCCAGCCGCGTCAGTTCCAGCTTCCACGCCCACGGGCGATTCTCCAGCGCCATGCCCAAGGTAAACAACCCCAATGCCACCGTGCTCCAGCCAAGCATCAGCGCGGCGGTCGGCAGTGTGCGCTCGGCGTTCATCAAATAGCTGCCCAGGGCGATGTAGACGCAAAATTGCAACACGATGTAAATCTGCTGGCGACCGTCCAGCGGCACCTCGAACTTGCGGAACTGGCTCAGGTCCGGCTTGCTCATCGGGTACTTGGCCGCGACGTCCGCCGGCCGCCAACCGGTGCGCATGAACCAGATCCGCAGCTTGTCCCACTTGCTCTCGGCGCGCCGCGCGTCATCCCATAACTGCGCGTAAAACTGCACGTTCGCCCACAACGGATTCCAGCTCGCCAGTGGCGTGGTCACGCCGAAAATTACCGGTTCGTTGTCGTCCTCTTCCTGGAACGTGCCGAACAGACGGTCCCAAAGAATGAACACCCCGCCGTAGTTGCGATCCATGTAGAGAGCATTCTGCGCATGGTGAGCCCGATGATTGGATGGCGTGACGAAGAACCACTCATACCAGCCGAGCTTGGGAATATGCCGGGTGTGCACCCAGAACTGATACAGCAGGTTCAGCGCCGCCACGCTGACAAACACCAGCAGCGGCACACCGAGAACCGCCATCGGCAGGTAGAAAATCCAGCTCAGCAGGAAACCGGTACTGGTTTGGCGAAGGGCCGTGGAGAGGTTGTATTCCTCGCTCTGGTGATGCACCGAATGCGCCGCCCAGAGCACGTTGCGCTCGTGGCCCAAGCGGTGCAGCCAGTAGTAGCAAAAATCATAGAGGACGAAGGCAAACACCCAGACCCAGACGCTGTCGGCCGAAAGTTCGAACAACGCCAGGTGCTTGAGGGCAAAGGCGTAGGTGAGCAGGCCGACGCCTTTGGTCAACAGGCCGGTGGTGGTCGACAGCACGCCGGCGCTGATGCTGTTGATCGCGTCCGCCACCCGATAATTACTCATCCCGCGCCAGCGGTCCGCCAGCAGTTCGACGGCTATCAGCAGCAGGAAAAACGGCACCGCATACAGAATGAAGTCCATCACGCGCTCCGAACGGAATCTTGAGGACAGATGCTAGGTGTAGCCGCGAATTAACCCTATGGCAACGAGCGCCAAATTAGTGGACATTTGACGCCATGAATCTGGAGAAAACCCCATGAGCAAAAAAATTGCAGTGATCCTTTCCGGCTGTGGCGTGTACGACGGCGCCGAGATCCACGAAAGCGTGATTACCTTGCTGCGACTCGATCAGCGCGGCGCCCAGGTGCAATGTTTTGCGCCCGACATTGCGCAACTGCATGTGATCAACCACCTGACGGGCGAAGAAATGCCCGAGTCGCGCAATGTGCTGGTGGAATCGGCGCGGATTGCTCGGGGCAATATCAAGGATATTCGCGAGGCGAGCGTTGAAGATTTTGATGCGCTGATTGTTCCCGGCGGTTTTGGCTCGGCCAAGAACCTCTCCAACTTCGCCGTCGAAGGCGCTGGTTGCAGCATTCAACCCGATGTCCTGGCCCTGACCGAAGCGTTCGCCGAAGCAGGAAAACCAGTCGGCCTGATGTGTATTTCGCCGGCGCTGGCGGCAAAGATCTACGGCCCGGGCGTGAACTGCACCATTGGCAACGATGCAGAAACGGCGGCAGCCATGAACAAGATGGGCGCGACCCACACCGATTGCGCGGTGACGGACATCGTTGAAGACACCGCCCGCAAACTGGTCAGCACACCGGCGTACATGCTGGCGCAGAGCATCAGTGAAGCGGCTTCCGGCATTAACAAAATGGTCGACCGCGTGCTGGAACTGACCCACGAAAACGACGAGTAACACGGACTGAAGTGGGAGCGGGCTGGCTCGCGAACGCGGGGGGGCAGTCGGCATTAATATCAACTGAAAGGACGCCTTCGGCGGAACGCCGCCCGGAGCAAGCCCGCTCCTATAGGGGATTTAGCGGCTGGCTCAGGGTTTGCGGGTCAGCCGCGTGAGTATCCGGTCCAGCGCATTGGCGAACGCCTGCTTCTCGCGCTCGCCGAACGGCGCTGGCCCGCCACTCATCTGGCCCTGTTCGCGCAGGTCGGTGAACAGGTTGCGCACGGCCAAGCGGTCGCCCATGTTTTGCGCATCGAACTCCTTGCCGCGTGGGTCCAGCGCCGCAACGCCCTTCTTCACCAGCCGGTCCGCCAGGGGCACATCGCTGCAAATCACCAGTTCACCGGGCACCGCGTGCTCGACCAGGTAGTCGTCGGCCGCATCCGGGCCACTCGGCACCACGATCAACTTCACCAGCGCCAGCCCCGGTTTGATCTGAGGTTGCCCCGCCACCAGCACCACTTCGAACTGACGCTTGAGGGCGAACTTCACCACCAGGTCCTTGGCCGCCCTTGGGCAGGCGTCGGCATCGATCCAGACACGCATTGTGTTTTCCTCTTCGAAAAAGCATCGCGGGCAAGCCACGCGCCCACAGGAGACCATGTGGGTGCGTGGCTTGCCCGCGAAGGTGAGCGCAGCGAATGCCGTTTAAGAAACCTGCACCCGCCGCTTCTCGGCCATCCGGCTACGGCCATACAACACGATGATCGCCACGATGGCCACCGCCTGCGCGCTCAGCGAATACGCATCAGCGTGGATGCCCAGCCAGTCGAAGTCAAAAAACGCCACCGGCCGGGTGCCGAAGATCCCGGCTTCCTGCAATGCCTTCACGCCGTGCCCGGCGAACACCACCGACAACGCACACAGCAAACCGGCGTTGATGCTGAAGAACAACGACAGCGGCAACTTCGCCGAACCACGCAGGATCACCCACGCCAGACCGACCAACAGCACCAGCGCCGTCGCCCCGCCGGCCAACACCGCGTTATGCCCCGCAGGCCCCGCCTGCAACCACAGCGTCTCGTAGAACAGAATCACTTCGAACAGTTCGCGATACACCGAGAAAAACGCCAGGGTCGCAAAACCGAAACGACCACCGCCGCCGACCAGGCTGGTCTTGATGTAATCCTGCCAGGCGGCCGCGTGGCGACGGTCGTGCATCCACACGCCAAGCCAGAGCACCATCACCGCCGCAAACAGCGCCGTCGCACCTTCAAGCAATTCCCGTTGCGAGCCGCTGACATCGATGACGTAAGCCGCCAGCGCCCAGGTCGCCAGACCGGCCACCAGCGCCAGCCCCCAACCGACGTTGACGCTGCGCACCGCCGATTGCTGCCCGGTGTTGCGCAGAAAGGCGAGGATGGCCGCCAGCACCAGAATCGCTTCCAGGCCTTCGCGCAGCAAAATCAGCAGACCGGAGATATAGCTCAGGGACCAGCTCAAGCCATCGCTGCCCAGCAGGCCGGCGGACTCTTTCAGCTTGGCCTTGGCTGCCTCCAGCCGTTGCTCGGCCTGGGCCACCGGAAGCCCGTCCTGCAACGATTGACGGTACGCCATCAGCGATTTTTCGGTGTCTTTGCGCACGTTGGCGTCGACGTTGTCCAGCGAACTTTCGACCAGCTCGAAGCCTTCGAGGTACGCAGCTACCGACAGGTCATAGGCTTGATCGTGATCGCCGGCACGGTAGGCCGCGAGGCTTTTGTCCAGCGTGGCAGCGGTGTAATCAAGCAACTGCGCCGGGCCACGTTTGACCTGCGGCGGTTGCGCGCGCTGGGCACGGAACGTTGCTGCCGCTTGCGGGCCTTCGGCGGCCAGCACTTCGGCTGGGGTCTGCCGGGCGAGGTCGGCGAGGTTGAAGGTTTTCCCGGCGCTCGCCGCCGCTGGCTCGGCACTGAAACTGGCGATGTAGGTGGCCAGGTCCCAGCGTTGACGGTCATCCAGTTGGTCGGCGAAGGCCGGCATGTCGGTGCCTTCGATGCCCATGCCCAGCGTGTTGTAGAGCGCATACAGGCTCAGGCGCCCCATGCGCGCCGCATCGCGCAGGTCGGACGGTGGCGGGGTCATGTCGACGCCTGCCGGGCCGTCTCCGGCGCCCGCATCGCCATGGCACACCGAACATTGCTGGGCGTACAGCGGCGCACCGCGAGCCGGGTCCGGGGTAATGACCGGCGCCTGGCTGACCTCATACGTCACGGCCAGTTTCGCGCCCAGTTGCCGCGCCTGACGGGCAACGTCCGCGCCATCCTTACGCTCGGCAATGGCTGCTCGCAGGCTGGCCACGCCCTGCTCCAGTCCGGCGCGCTCAGGCTTGGCCGGCAACTCGGCGATCACGTCTTGCAGGGCGATGACCGATGCCTGTTGTTGGCGGTATTCGGTCTGATGGATGACCTTGCCGCCCTCGACCGATTCCGGGTAATCGGCGCCAATGTAGTCGAGTAAATGCAGCGCCTTGTGCGGACTTTCAGCGGTGTCAGCCAGTGCACTGAAACTGCAAAACGCGATCACTGGCAGCACGAGCCACGCCAGAAAACGGGAGGGGGCAATCATGAATGAATCTCAATTGGAAATACGAGGTAACACATTGTTCCCTTCCAGGCATTTTCACTCAAGCTTTGTCTGCAAGGGCCGCTGTGGTGCAGGAACAAAGTGCCATCATTCAAGTCTACAATGTGCCGCCTCTTGGCGGCCTTTCTCAAGGAAGACACACAGCAAATGGCCAACCGCCTGCGCTTTCTGCTTTTACTCAGTGCGTGCCTGCTACTAAGTGGCTGTCCCACGATGCGCGACTACAACGCAGAGCTGGGCGAAACACTCGACTATGTCAAAGCCGGCCAGCTCGATGGCGCGGTTGCCGTGCTCGACCGAAACAATCCGTTCGCACCAGGCGATCTGCTTTACAACTTTGAGAAAGGCGAATTGCTGCGACTGCGCGGTGATTCGACGGGCAGCTATGCCAGTTGGGACTACGCCGACCGATTGATCGAAGGCTGGGAAAATTCGCCTCGCTTCGAACCCTTCAAAAAATTCACCGAGTTCAACAGCTACGGCGCCAACGACAAAGTGCGCTTTTACGATGGCTACGATTTCGAGAAAGTCGCCCTGACCACGCAAATGGCCCTGCTGCTGCTCTCCGCCGCCGAGCCGGACCTGGCGCGCGTCATGATCAAGAAAACCCACGAGCGCGAAGCCACCATTGCCGACAAACGTGACAAGCAATACCTGGCGCTGGAAAACCAGGCCGGGGAACAAGGCGTGTCATTGCAATTCCAGAACCTCCAGGGCTACCCGGTGGCAACCCTCGACGCCCCCGAAGTGGTCGCGCTGAAAAACAGCTACCAGAGCGCGTTCAGCCATTACCTTGCCGGTTTTATCTACGAATCGCTGAACGAGAAAGACCTCGCCGCGCCGGGCTATCGCCAGGCCATCGAACTGCGCCCCAACACGCCGCTGCTCGAACAAGCGTTGCGCAACCTGGCCAAATCGCCCCTGAAGGCCGGCGAAGTCGACCTCCTGCTGATTGTGCAGGCCGGTCTGGCGCCGGCTCGCAACTCGGTGCGTGTACCGATTTCGGTGGATGTCGAAGGCGAAACCTTCATCACCAACATGTCGTTCCCGATCCTCGTCCCCGACACCTCCACGCCAGCAGTGGACTTCGTGACGGTCGACGGCAAGAAACAGAAGCTGACGCTGCTCAACAGCTTCGGCGACATGTCGCGGCGCACCTTGCGCGACGACATGCCCGGCATTATCCAGCGCACGCTCTACCGCGCCCGGTCCAACGTTGAATACCTGGCTTATCTGAAAAAACACCGGCCCGAGAAACTGGAGGAAACGCTGCTGCAGCAGACTCAACGCGAAGATGCCGACACCCGCGGCTGGCGCACCTTGCCGGACAAGACGCTGGTCGCCCGGCTGCGGCTCAAGAAAGGCCAACATCAACTGACGCTGCCCAACGCGCCGGATTTTCCACCGATCAAGTTCAAGGTCGATCAGGCCCACCAAGCCTTCAGCCTGCGCGCAGTGGGCAACCGGATATATGCCGCCGACGTCGCCCTGCAACTCGACACCCCTTCCGCACCGCAGGCTGCCATCAGCCCTGCGCAACCCTGAACGGAGATTTTCATGGGATTGAAATGCATCGCCGTTGTCGCACTGGCCCTGCTGGCCGGTTGCGCCACCCCGCCACCGCCACCGGAGCCGGGCAGTGCCGCCAGTAAAGTCCTGGCCACCGGACCGATCGAGAACGTCGCCATCGGTCCGATGCGCATGGCCAGGGAAAATGGTTTCCTGACGGTCAACACCCAACTGAACAACACCGATACCCACAACCGAACGCTTTATTACCGTTACCTGTGGCTCGGGCCGGAAGGCTTCCCGGTAGCCGACGCCGACACCTGGAAGAGCCTGACCCTGTACGCCGGGCAAACGAGCTTCCTGCCGGCCATTGCGCCCGTGCCACACGCCGTGGATTTTCGCCTGGAGATCAATACACCGTGAACCGCCCACACGAGAAACTGCCGCTGTTTTTACGTGCCACGTCCTTTGCCTTGGCCGCGCTGCTGATCGGTGGCTGCGCCGCCAATCACTCGCCCGTCCTGGGCAGCGGCAACATCAGCTACGGCGACCCGAAAGCCGTGGAGCTGGTGACCAACGAATTCGGTTCGACCGACCTGCAAATGATCGCCGAGAGCATGACCCGTTCGCTCGCACAGTCCGGCGTCCTGAAGGGCCGCCCGGTGGTGCAGGTGTACGACGTGATGAACAAGACCAGCGAATACATCGACACGCGCGAGATCACCACCTCGATCAAAACCCAGTTGATGCGCACCGGCACCGCGCGCTTTGCCAGCGACAACACCGACATGCAGAGCCAGGTCGACCAGTTAAAGCTGCAAAACCAGAGCGGTCTGTACAAAAAAAGCACGGTGGCCAAGACCGGCAACATGATCGCCGCCCGTTACCGCCTGGAAGGCTCGATCAGTTCGATCGTCAAGCGCAGCAGTGACTACAAGGACGTCTTCTACAAATTCAGCCTGCAATTAGTCGATGTCGAAAGCGGGCTGGCCGAGTGGATGGACGAGAAAGAAATCCGCAAAACCACGGAGCGCTAAGCAATGCGAGCATGGATTGGCTTCATCGTCCTGGCGTGCGCCGTCGGCGCCCAGGCGGCGCCGAAAATCGCCGTCACCGACCTCGGCTACGAGGCCAGCGTGGATCAATACGTTCACGTGATCTCGGCCCGGGACAACCAGCAACAGGACTATTACGGCGCCAGCGGCTCGTCCAGTTACGACGAGTACACCACGCAGAACAGCTACCTGGAGCAGGCCGAAATCCGCCGGTTCAGCGGCGACATCAAAGGTCAGATGCTCAAGACCGGGATGTTCCAGTTGATCCAGGGCACGCCTTACACCGCCAGCGCCAAAAGCGATGTGTACGACGTGATCAAACGCATCAAGGCCGGCCACTTCAAGGGCGCGGATTACGTGCTGTTCGGCACGCTGTCGGACATCGACTTCACTCAAGACATGAATGAACTGGCCAACACCGACAGTTATTCGGCGGTGCTGGCACTGACGCTGGTGGCGGATTTCAGCCTGATCAACACCAAGACCTACGAGATCACCTCGGCGTTCACGGCCATGGGCGAAGCGCGGGACACCAAACTGGTGAATGATCGAGACATCCACGTCTCACTCAATCGGCCACGGGTGGTGCGAGAAGTCTCAAGATCGCTGGGTGAGGACGTGGCGCGGCAGTTGAGCGAGCAGCTGGGTGACGGCAGCCATCAGCCGCAAGGACAACCGCCACCGCGCAATGACCTGCCAGCGGATACGGCGCCGGTCATCCTGCGCTGACACTGTGTGTGTGTGGACACTGTGGTGAGGGGGCTTGGCCCCGTTGAGGTGCGAAGCGCCTCCAAAATAGGCCTGCTACGCAGTCCAACGGGGGCAAGCCCCCTCACCACAGGACGGATTACATCGCCGCTTTGCGCAACGTCGCCATGAACGCTGCGGCACCAATGAACAGCCCGGCAAACGTGCGGTTCATGCGTTTTTGCTGCTTGGGTGTACGCAACAGGCGCAGCACTTTCGACGCGAGCCCGGTGTAACCGGCCATGACGACCAGATCAACGCAGACCATGGTCACGCCAATGATCAGGTATTGCGCCAGCAGCGGCGCGTGCGGATCGATGAACTGCGGCAACACCGCGAGCATGAACACCAGCGCCTTGGGGTTGCTGATGTTGACCAGGAAACCACGGAACACCAGCGCCATCGGCTTGCCGATCTGGCGCACGGTGGCGTCATCGCTCATGTCGCTGGGCAGCGCCCGCCATTGCTTGATCGCCAGGTAAACCAGGTACGCCACACCAAACCATTTGATCGCATAGAACGCGGTGGCCGATGCCGTGAGAATCGCGCCCACACCGGCGCCAACAATCGCAATTTGCACCGCCAGGCCAATTTGCAGGCCCAGGGCGTTCCAGTAACCACGCCAGAAACCGTATTGCAGGCCGCTGGACATCGACGCAATCGCGCCGGCACCGGGAGACAGGCTGATTACCCAGCAAGCGGCAAAGAACGCCAGCCATGTTTGAAGCTCCATCGCACACCTCGACTCAGACTCGTTTCAGACGTCTAAGCTAATGCCGCTTTGGGTTGATGACTACCGATTTTTTTGCGGGATGTTGCAACTTGAAGGCGCATTCGCGAGCAAGCCCGCGCCCACAGTGGACCTGTGTTTGCAGTCCTGATGTGGGAGCAACTGTCTTAACCCTGCCATTCGTCACCGCCATTCGGTGCCGTCGCGCAGCATGGCATTCAGCCGGATCAACAGTATCCGCATGCAGGCGATCAGCGCGACTTTCGCGCTCTTGCCTCGCTC